>JAFWWV010000184.1 GCA_017523305.1 Clostridia bacterium | reverse complement strand
CTTTTAAACATTATTGGTCACGAAGCAAAACACAAACACCAAAAAGAGTTAAACAATACTGCAAAGTATCTTTCAGGTAATTTTAATCAAAGAACTGTAGGTTTTTTAAGAGAATTTCCTGTGTTAATTGGTGAAGAAATAAACGCAAGGGGACTTTATTTATTAAACCGTTCAGAAAAAGATTCTTTTGTTTATGGTAATAATTTTGCTGAAAATTTGTTAACCGAAGCTGTAAGAAATGCAAAAAGTTCAGGTAACTTTAAAACTGCTCAATACTTACAAGAACAATTAACAAAAACTACATTACTTAAAAATGCTGAACTTAGTGAAATTAAGTTTAGAGAAGATGATTTTATTGCTAATCACTTACCAAAATTTTATGCACATTGTTCTACTAGTTTTAAGCAATATTTATCTATTCTTAAAACTTATAACGAAAGGGGCGTATTTACTACTACTCAAAAAGCTTATTTAGATAGAATTGAAAATGCTGCTGATAATTTAAGTGGAAGGGATTATAGTAAGGCTTTAGATGCTACTTCTTCTGTTTTAGCATATCTTCCAAAACGTGAATTTGTTAAAGATTATATTAATTTTGCTCTTTCTAGCAGAGATAGATATGTTGCTGAAGATGCTTTTCACTTTATGACTGCAAAAGGTATACCTTTAACTCAAAACGATATTACTAGAATTTTTATTTGCAGCGATAGTTATAATGGAAAAGATGCTCACTTTTATTTATCTAATTTAGGTCTTGCAAAAATTGACGAACAAGCTATGGTTCAACAATTAGTTATTTCTCAAGGTTTTGAAGCAGCAACTCAAATTATTGCTAATTTAAAAAACGATAACTATGCTGCTAGTCAAGTAGATTTTGCAAAAGTTGATTCGGCTCTTTCAGGTTATACTAACCAACCTATTTTTGCTTATAATGGTCAAAGTTTTGCTGGATGTAGTCAAATTTTAGACTATGTAATACAAAATTTACTTTATGAAGGTAAAATTAGTTCAACTCAATTATATCAAACTAAAGGTGAGTTATCTCAAAACTTAGCAAACATTGTTGCTCATTTTGAATCTCCAACTGCTCAAAATATTGAATTTAACAATGCTTTACAAACTTTTATTGCTGACCCTTACAAACAACAATTTGAAGAAAAGACAGATGATGTTGACCAAACTTCAAGGGTTTTAAGCGAACCTGCTGCTAGTAAATTTGCAGAGTTTTCTAATTCAGCTAGACAACAAAATACTGAAGAAGAACCTGAACTTACTGTTTATTTTGCAACAAACGAAAATGGTGAAAAATATATTGATGGTTTAGCAGATTCTTTAAACGCTCTTGCAAAAAATTTAAGAGAACTTGCTAAAGTTTTAAGTGATACAGAAGTTCAAAGGGCATTACTTAAAGTTAGCGATAGAAATAGTAACGGCGACCGTGTTTTAGATAAAGATAGAATTATTGAAGAAGGCGCTCACCCAGAAAGTGAAGAAGATATGACTGCTGCTAGTTGCGAAAGACCTGACCCTAGCAAAGTATTGATTGAATCTGTAGGTGGTGCAGAAATGGTTGATTTATCACAAAAAGAAGTTAACCCTGTTGAAGCAAATAATGGTAATGAACAAGGTTTTGTAACTCAAGATGCTGTAGGGCAAGAAGCAGCTGCAGTTTCTTTACCAGCAGCACCAGAAGCACCAGAAGCACCAGCAGCACCAGAACCACCTGTTGCTTAAAAGTTTAAATAACATACCTTTTAAAAGGGGAAGAACAAAAATGAAACTTATTGTTGAAGAAAGTGTTAAAGATTTATTT
>JAFWWV010000183.1 GCA_017523305.1 Clostridia bacterium | reverse complement strand
GGGGTAATCAAAATGAAAGAGGGGTTTATTAAAAGTTTTGATGGTTATGAAGTTTATAGGTATCTTTGGGACGATGTAGAAAAACCTATAGGTATTGTTCAAATTTTTCACGGTATGGCAGAGCATGCAAAAAGATATGAAGATTTTGCTTTATTTTTAAACAAAAACGGATATATTGTTTTTGCTGATGACCATAGGGGACACGGCAAAACTGCTAAGGGTGAAGAAAACCTAGGCAAGTATGATAGACCAGGTTTGGTTTATGATACTATGATGGACGAAATTTATTTTTCAAGATTATTAGTTGAAAAATATAAACTTCCGTTGTATGCTTTTGGTCATAGTTATGGTTCTTTTATTTGCCAGGCTTATATTCAAAAGTGTTCTTACTACACAAAAGCAATTATGTGTGGTAGCGCATTAATGAAAAAAAGGTTTGATATTAAACTAGGAAAATTTGTAGCAAAAATGACCATTAAACATAAAGGTCCTTATGCTCCTGCAAAACTTATTGCAAAAATGAGTTTTGGTTCTTATAACAAAAAATTTAAAACAGGTAGTTGGCTAAGCACCAATGACGAATCAAACTTAAAATATAAAGAAGATCCATTGTGTGGTTATACAATGAGCGCTAAATTTTATTTAGATTTCTTTACTATGTTTGATTGGTTATATAACCCTGCTTTCTTAAAAAGAATAGATAAAAACAAACCAATTTATATTATTGCTGGTAAAGATGACCCTGTAGGAAATATGGGTAAATCAGTAAAAAAATTATTTGAACTTTATATGCACCTTGGTATAGAAGATGTAAAAATGAATTTATATGAAGGTTGCAGGCACGAAATATTAAATGAACCTATAAAAGATAAAGTATACAATGATATTTTATCATTTATAAAAAAATAAAAAGGAATAAGATGCAAACAACAAACGACGGTCTAACGATAGATAATTTAGATAAAGAGAAGTTTTTAAACAAAGTAGTAGTTAAAAATTTTATTAAAAAAAATATTCAATATTTAACAGATTATACTCCTGGTGAAGAAAATTTACTTATTAGTTTAGCAACAGGTTTAAGTTATGCTCAACTAGTATTGTTTAAAGATTTTGATAAAGCTTTACTAAAAAAAATAAAAAAATTTTTAAAACTAAGACTTGAACATATGCCACTAAATAAAATAGCAAAAAAAGCAAATTTTTATTTAGATGAGTTTTATATAAACAACTTTGTTTTAGCGCCAAGAAAAGAAACTGAATTGTTAGTAGAAAAAGTTTTAAAGTATATAGAAGGTTTACAAAAAGAAAAAGTTAGAGTTTTAGATCTTTGTTGTGGCAGTGGGGCTATTGGTTTAACAGTAGCAAAATATGCTAAAAAATATTGTAAGGTTACATTAAGCGATATTAGTAAAAGGGCGTTAAAAGTAACCGAGAAAAATCAAATAAAATTAAAAGTAAAATCAAACACTAAAATAGTGCAAAGCAATATGTTTAAGGACTTGAAAACCAAAAATAAGTTTGATATAATTATTTCGAATCCACCTTACATCAAAACGGGGGACTTAATTAACTTAGATTTAAGTGTAAAAAAATATGATCCGTCTTTAGCATTAAATGGTGGTTGTGATGGTTTAAAATTCTATAAAGAAATAGCAAAAAAATGTGTAGAATTTATGCAACCCGATGGATGTGTTTTTTTAGAAATTGGTTATGACCAAGCAAAAGAAGTTTGTGCTTTATTTGATAACCGTTTTGAAGTAAAATGTTTTAAAGATTATTCTAATAATGATAGAATGATTGTTGCTAAATTAAAATAAAAAAGTAGGAAATATAAAAACGTTATGATTGAAAAACTAGAAACTATTATGGAAAAGTATAGGGAACTAACAGCTAAAGTTGTTGACCCAAATGTTATTGCTGATAACAGGCTATGGCAAAAGTTAGTTAAAGAACATAGTGACCTTACACCTATTGCTGAAGGATATGAAAAACTAAAAAAATGTTTATCGAATTTAGCTTCTGCAGAAGAAATGTTAAAGACTGAAAAAGACCCAGAAATGATTGCTTTATCAGAAGAAGAAATTAAATCTTGTAAAAAAGAAAAAGAAACTTTAGAAGACGAATTAAAAATTCTTCTTTTACCAAAAGATGAAAACGACGATAAAAACGTTATTGTTGAAATTCGTGCAGGCGCTGGTGGTGATGAAGCAGCATTATTTGCTTCAGAACTTATGAGAATGTATATGATGTATGCTGAAAAACATCACTTTAAAAGCGAAGTCTTAAGTTTAAACGACATTGAACTTGGGGGCATAAAAGAGGTTGTATTTCAAATTTCTGGCGTAGGCGCATATAGCAAACTAAAATTCGAAAGTGGCGTTCATAGGGTGCAAAGAGTGCCTGAAACCGAAAGCCAAGGCAGGGTTCACACATCAACTGTTACGGTTGCTGTTTTACCAGAACTTGAAGAAGTTGAATTTGATATTTTAGATAAAGATTTAAGGGTTGATACCTATCGTAGTAGTGGTGCTGGTGGTCAACACGTTAACAAAACAGACTCGGCTATTCGTATGACTCACTTACCAACAGGTATTGTGGTAACTTGTCAAGATGAAAGAAGCCAATTAAAAAATCGTGAAAAAGCAATGATGATTTTAAAGGCAAAACTTTATGACTATTATCAAGGTCAAAAAAATAAAGAGTATGCCGATAATCGTAAAGCTCAAGTTGGTACTGGAGATAGAAGTGAAAGAATAAGAACTTATAACTTCCCACAAGGTAGAATTACTGACCATAGAATTGGTTTTACAGCATATAATTTACTTGATTTTATGAACGGTGCTATTGATGAACTTGTTGCTGAATTACAAATGGACGACCAAAAAAGGCGTTTAGAAAGTTTAGATAATCAATAACATTTTGTTATAAATTTTAATAAGATGTTTTGGTTTTTACAGAGGAGGTTAAATGGATAACGATTCTCGAATAAAAGATATAATTTATAAAAGAAGAAATGGCGAAGATTTAGTAAATGACCCAGAAGCAATTAGAAGTTGTAAAAACGAACAAAATCGTGATGTAATTGATAATGCTCGTTTGGGTAGTTATGATAAGTATGGTAATTATGTAATTATCCCTGATATTAAAAGGGAACTTATTGCAATGCCAAAACTTATTTATTCTACTAACCACACTGCAACTGGCGTTGTATATGATTTAAAAGCAACAGTACCTATTTTTGGTGATATTTTCTTTAAACTTTCAATTGGTAAAAATGAAGCTGTTTTATCTTTAACCGAATCTGTTAACAGAGAAGCTGGTGGCTATCTTGAAGTTTATGACGAACCTATTGATAGTT
>JAFWWV010000027.1 GCA_017523305.1 Clostridia bacterium | reverse complement strand
TGTAGTGTGAAAATTCCTAGAATGCAAACTTTGTTGCAACATACGTTTAAAAGCTGTTTCGTATGTGGTAAACAATAGCATAGCATATGATGTGATTTGAAAACTTCAACTTGCTTAAATTGTTAATTTTATTTAATTTTTGCTTTAGCAAAAAAAACATAAATCAAAACAAACCTACTTGCTATTAAAAGTTTTATAAATCTATTTTTGTTGCTAGAAAAAATAAAAAAAATAAAAGTTAAAAACATTAAAAATAATACTAAACACTTGCAAAAATTTACTAAAAATTATAATCTATAATATAGTAATAATTATATGCTTTTTTTTATATAAAAATTTTTTTTGTTAATTATTTTTGAAAAAAATAAAAAATCAAACCTAAAAAAAATCAAACCAAAAAAGATAAAAATAAAAAAAACAATAAAAGCAAAAATTAAAAAATTTAAAAAATAGGAAACACAATGGATAGGCAAAAAAATATAAGAAACTTTTGTATTATAGCTCACATTGACCACGGCAAAAGCACACTAGCAGATAGACTTATTGAAAAAACTGGTACGCTTTCAACCCGTGATTTAACCGAGCAAGTTTTAGATAGTATGGATATTGAAAAGGAAAGGGGAATTACAATTAAATTAACCCCAACCCGTATGTTTTATACCTACGAAGGCGAAGAGTACATATTAAACCTTATTGATACCCCAGGACACGTTGACTTTACATACGAAGTTTCTAGGTCATTAAAAGCGTGCGAAGGTGCAGTATTAGTTGTAGATGCAACCCAAGGCGTTCAAGCCCAAACACTAGCAAACGTTTATTTAGCACTTGAAAACGACTTAACAATTATTCCAGTAATTAATAAAATAGATTTACCAAGCGCAAGAGTAGATGAAGTTAAAAAGGAAATTGAAGATGTTATTGGTATTGACTGTACAGATGCTCCACTAATTTCAGCAAAAGAAGGCATTAATATCGATAAAGTTTTAGAGTCAATTATTTTAAATATTCCACACCCAACAGGTAAAAAGGAAGAACCTTTAAAGTCTTTAATTTTTGATAGTTACTACGATAACTTTAAAGGTGCTGTAAGTTTAGTAAGAGTTTTTGATGGTTCAATAAAAGCAGGTAGCAAAATAAAAATGATGCGCACAGGCGCTACTTATGATGTAACCGAAGTTGGCATATTTGCCCCAAGCCCAAAAGCAGTAGACGAACTTAAAGCAGGCGACGTAGGCTACATTGCAGCAAGCATTAAAAATGTTAGCGAAACAAAAGTAGGCGACACCATTACAAGTGCAGTTAATCCAACAGCCCAGCCACTTAGTGGTTATAAAGATGTAAAACCAATGGTTTACTGTGGCGTGTTTTTAACTGATGGCGCAAGGTACAATGATTTAAAAGACGCCTTAGAAAAACTTAAACTTAATGACGACTCTATTCAATATAGCCCAGAAGTTTCAACAGCACTTGGTTTTGGTTTTAGATGTGGTTTCTTAGGCTTACTTCACCTTGAAATTATAACCGAGCGTCTTGAAAGAGAGTTTAACCTAGATATTATTACAACAGCCCCAAGCGTTAGTTACAAAGTATATAAAAATGATGGCGAGATGATAGAAATTTCTAACCCATCAGCCTTACCACACGTAACTGAAATTGCAGAAATTCAAGAACCTATCGCAAGCGTTTCAATTTACACTCCACCAACTTATGTAGGTAATATTATGGAGTTATGCCAAGGCAAGCGTGGTGTTTACCTTGATATGCAATA
>JAFWWV010000182.1 GCA_017523305.1 Clostridia bacterium | reverse complement strand
TTTATTTAAAGATTTAAGAAATTTAAAGATTGCATACTATCCACAGCATATGAGCAGGTATAATCCACGAGAAAATATTCTTGCTCCTAAACTTATGCCAGGAGAATTTCTTTTAGAGACAGTCGACTTCGCTTTAAAAGCGAGTGCAAATAACGATAACACCGTAATTGGTATTTTGAAATTAAGCCCGACTCAAAAAGGGTATAATGTGTCTCCTATCTATATAGAGAGCCTTCACGGTGAAAATTCGTTAGACCAAGCATTAAGAATTAAACAGATATGGTATGATTTTAATGCTAGTTGGATTGTATTAGACTGTGCTGGTGCTGGTGGCCCAGTATATGATATTTTAACAGATATAACAATAGACGATAATCGTGGTATAGAGTATCCTGCTATGACTGCAATGTTTCACAAATCAATAAGTAAATATGAAGATTATAGAGACAGGACTCGTTCAACCAAGGCTATTCCTATTATATACCCTATGGTTGCTGGAGAAGTTATAAATAGTGAAATGGCATATAATTTAAGAGATATGCTTTTAAATGACAGAATTAAATTTCTTTGTGACCCATTGGCTGGTGAAGAATATTTATTATCTAATGCTAAATATTTTGATAAGAAAAAAGATTTACATTTGCTCAGATGGTTTATGAACCCTTATTATCAAACCACTTCTCTTATTGGAGAGATGACTGCTTTAAAGAGTAATTATGTAGGGCAAACTGTAAAATTGACAGAACCTTCTAACGGTCGAAAAGATAGATATGTAGCACTTGGCTATGGTTGCTATGTAGTAAAAATTGTTTTTGACCCACAAATAGTCAAAGAAAGAAATGAAATTGATTATACACAACAAGTAATGGTTGCAAGTGGTTCAAATTCTGGTAATAGATTTTCTTCTCAAAGATTTGGCAACAATAATTTTGGAAGAAGGTCTTTATTTGGAAGATAATAAAAAAAGGAATTAGGAATTATGGAAATTTTAAAAATCGATGTGTCTAAAAAACAAGAAGGGTTTGATGATATATATAATATTTTAGATAATAATGGCAAATATGTAGTTTGCCCAGGTAGTTTTATTTTTATATCAACAAATGAAAATTCAAAAGAAGAATTAAATAAAATAAAAGACATAACCATTTTTGAAATTGAAGATATTGATAACGATATAGAAAGTGGAATTATTAAATCTTGGCTAAGGGAAGAAATAGTTAAATATGAGATTGCAAAGGCCAAAGAAGAAGTTGATAATAGAACAAAGGCTATATACGATATTTTAAGCGAAACAGAAAAAATAATGAAAGAGAAGGAGGAACTTGATAAAAAGAATGAACAAAAAACCTAAGATTTATAATAATAAGCAGAAACCAGATTCAAATGTTTCTCCTAATAACAATGTTACTATGGCACAAGTTAAGCAGAAATGGGACCAACTGATGAAAAAAGGTGTGACACCTAATTTAATGGCCTCATTAGGATATGCTTACAATAACAGCCCTTTTATTCAGAATGAAAGAATAAAGGCAATTTCTTCTAAACCATTTACGGCTAAAAGAGATGTTATTGAAAAAGCATTGTCTAACATAGATAGTAGTGAACATATACTGAGACAAGTTTCTCAATCCTTATTTTCTAATTATGCTTTTTTAAAACTTAATTCTATGTATTCCGATATTCTTACATATAGACATTATTTCCATTCAAAGGGAACTACTTCTGAAGATATAAAGAAAGAAGAATACAAAAAAGAAAGAAAAATGCTTTCTCAGTGGATTGATTTGCTTCAACCAAAAAGAGTTTTTCAAGAAATTGTTGAAAAGGCTCAATGGGAAGGAAAAGTAGTTTATTATATGAGAGACAGCAGAGTTGAAAATAATGGTTTCGACTATGCTTATTTACAACAGTTACCAAGCGATTTTGTAAAAATTGTTGGTTGGAATACAGCAAGTAGATTTACAATTATGTTCAACTTTGCATATTTTTGGCAACCTGGAACTTCTACACAGCAGTTCCCACCTATATTTAAAAAATATTTTGAAGAACTACAATCTATAGTTAAAGATAAAGATTCAAGACCAAATCCTAATATGCTTGCGTCATTAGGACTTGGCTCAGACACAGAGATTTATTATAAAGATAATTCTTGGTATTATTGGAAAGAACTTCCATTAGATGAATGTTTTACATTCTCTCAAACTGAGGCTACTCCATATCAGTTTCCAAATACTGCTGGATTGTTTTTACAAGCAAAAGATTTACAAGATTATACATATTTACAACAAGAGTTGTTGCAATTACCACTTAATGGTGTAGTAATGGGCTCAATGCCTATGGTAAAAGATAGTAATGGAACAACTTCTGTTGATGGATATGGTATGGGCACTGAAGCATTTTCATTCTTTACTGATATGTTTAATGCTGCTGCTCCAAGGGGAGTGCAACTTTTCTTGTCACCTGCTACAAATCCACAATTTTTTAAGTTTGACGGAGATGTAATTAATAATAGTTCAGTTGTAACTAATGCTTTGCAACAATTTAATAGTGTCGCTGGTGTTGGTGGTTTAAATTCTACAACAGATAAACCTAATATGGCTCAAGTAAAAACTCAACAAATACTTGAATCTGCTTATGCAGAAAGATTCTATCCGCAATTTGAAAACTGCATAAATATTTGGTGGAAAAATAAACTTAAAACAAAATATAACTGGAAATTCAGAATAAAAGGTAGCGAATTTAAAGACGCTACAACCTTACCTATAGTTAAAGATTTAGTTGCATTAGGACAAAACTATTTAATGCCAGAACTATTATCTTATTTTGATTTGCACATAGATGATGCTCAATCTTTACAAGATGAAGTAATCGGAAGCGATATTTATACAAAACTCCAAGCAGTTCAATCTGCATATACACAAAGTTCAAATGGGAGTGAAAAGTCTGTTTCTTTAAACAAAGGGGGCAGACCAAGTGCTAATGAAGATACCATTGAGAGTGATGGTACAAGTACATCTATTAGCACTGGAACAAATACTTCTGAAGGAAGATTAATGTCAGCAATAAAATATTGTGCTGAATGCGGAGAATTATTGAAAGATACAAATAATTATCCTTTTTGTTCCAAAGAATGTGCAGAAGAAAATAAAAATAGATTAGGAGAATAGAAATATGGCACCTAAAAAATGTCCTTGTGGGGGGACTATAGTATTTGAAAGTAAAAAAACTTTTACAGACCCAGAAGAAACAAATGGTATCTGTGTAAAGTGTAGAAAACAATACAAACTTGTCGGAAACAAACTTATAGGAAAGGAGAAAAAATAAAATGTCACTTATAAAAGAATTAACAGCAAAAGAATTACAAAGTTTAGTTGATTCTTCTTTTAGCCTTAATTCTATTTTTGATAATATTGTTTATGGCTTACAAGATGAATTACGAATGCCAAAGTTTGCCTCGTTTATTCATCATAGAATTTCTCATTCTTTTCCAATAGATTTCGCAGACGCTATACAAGAGTTTGCTTCTTCTCGTGGTGTAAGAATTAAAAGAGGAATTGTTTATGCAAATGATAAAATTTTTAATAGTGCAGTAGAAGCCATTAGTATTGGCTATAATGCTTTATTAGATTTCGAAAAACAATTAAATTCAGCGATAGATATATGTATAGATGAAAACTCTAAATCTACTGAAGATTTTTTAAGAAATTTGTCTGTAAATGTTTTAAACCATTACATTCATCAAATGAGTAGATTTTCTGAAGGTTTAATGGCATATGAAGAAGACAATATAACAAGTTCTTTTAATAAAGACTTTGAATCTTATATTATTGAATATTTTGAAGATTCAGAAGAAGATTAATAGCCTAGCACACGCTCAACAGCGTTTGCTGGGAAGCGTCATAATAAACTCCGAGTGGAACTAGCGGGTATGCTATTCAATTTTGATTCTTGCTAGGAAAAATTGGGTAGAAGTAGTTTCAAAGAAAATATAATAAAAGGAGAAAAAATATGGCATATAAAAAAGGAAACTTTTATCACGATGGTGAAGACCAAGTTATCGAAAATGTTGTGATTAAAAATGCAACTTTACAAGATGTTGGCATCGGTGAAGCAGATTTATTAGTTCTTGCTTATGTTCCAACAGAAAGTGTTCTTGCAACTCCTGGTTCATTATGTATTTGCACAGCAACTGGTCAAGTTGGCCTATACATTAATGAAGGCACAGAAGAGACTCCAGATTGGAAAAAAGTTACAACTGCTTAATTTGGAGGATAGGAAATGGAGAATAATGCAAAAAATTGTTCTCTCTTAGTTAAAAATTTTACATTACAAAATAATCCTAATTCACAGTTTTTAAAAACTAAATTCTTTGCTATAGCAGAAGGTGAAAACCTAAATAGAAGTAGTTTTGATATAAACGGAATAAAAGAATGTATTGAAGAAAATGACTATACTTTCAAGCCAATTCTTGGTAGTTGGAAGAAAGACAAGGCTAGTGAAGTTGGTTTTGGAGACTTTGGTGGCCACGATAGTGATTTAGATTTTGATACAATGAGTGGTGAAATGTACAACACTTATCTTGGTGATGGACTTGAAAGACCACTTGGATTGATTTTACCTAATACTGCAAAAATAGAAGTTTACAAAGGAAAGCAATGGCTTACTTTTGAAGGCTTAATTTGGGCAGAATACAATAGGGAAGCAGTAAGACTTTTAAAGAAAAAAAGAACTAACAATGTTAGTGTTGAAATTAAAGTATTAGAAAGTTATCAAGATGATAATGGTATTGAAATTATAAAGAGATTTTCTTTATTAGGAATAACTATTATTGGTGTGAGACCAGGAATAGAAAATGCACACCTTGATGTTGAAAACTTTTCTGCAACACAACAATTTAGTCGATTCGTAAAAGTATTTTCAAGTAAAATGGATGACTTTGAGGGAAAGACTATGGAATTTTTAAAAAAAGACGAGTATGGTTCTGGTGAAAAATTAGATATTAGTTTATCTAATGAAGACGCTAGCAACGATGCTTGGGGTCCTATCAATAAAACTAAATTGAGAAATGACCTTTTAAAGGCAAAAAATTACAAATCCTTGATACCAAAAGCATATTTGGTAGTAATGGAAGGCTGGGAAGATGCTCCTAGCGAGAAACTTAAATATCCTATTGTTCAAATTAAGGGTGGTAAAGTTGTTTTAAATATAAATGGGGTTCAAGCCGCTGGTTCATATTTAATGAAAGAAAAAGATGAATCTTATTTTAGAACAGCGAAGGCTAAACTTAATAGAATTAGGAAGATTTTAGGAATGGAAAAACTTATGTCTCTTGAATTTGGTGTTGAAACCAATGAAGACATTGAGGGAGAAGTTTCAAAAAATCAACCAAATATAATTAAGATGGAAGGAGGAGAATCTGCAAATATGGAGAGAAAAGAAATTGTTTCTCAACTTTCTCAACTTTTCAAAGATAAAAATCAATTTGAAGAAGAGCACAAAACTTTAAGTTCTATATATGAAGAAAAACTTGGCGAATACGAATATGCAGAAGAAGACAAGAAAGAAGAAATGCAAGCAGAAGTTGAAGCAAGTAAGAAAGATATGGAAGAAAAAGCAGAACAAATTGCAACTTGTTCTAAATCAATTATTGAATTATCAAGTTCTTTGATTTCTATGGAATCAGAAGAAGATAATAATCAAGAAAATCTTGAACAAAATCCAGATAAAGATATTAATGATTATGAAGAAAACAATGATTCTGACGACAAAGACGACAACGATAATGACAATGATGATTCAGATGATAAAGAGCCAGACGAAGACAAAGATTCTGATAAAGAAGAATTTACTTCAACTGACGAAGATAGAGCAATTTATTCTTCAAAATTAGAAGAAGGAAGTAACTATATTTCTAATTCTAAAAATTATGTTGTCTTTGAAAGAGAAGGTGAATTATTTATTTGTAAATATACTTGCGGTGAAGATGGCGAAGTTAAAATGGAAGAAGCAATAAAATGCGAAAGAGTTTTTGCTACCTTTATTACTGGCGGAGTTGGTTCCCCAGAAAATGTAGTTGCTATTCCAGTTAATGTAGAAATTACAAATAGAGTCTATAATCTTTATGCTGAAATTAAAGAGAAAGAAAACAAAGTTTCTGAAACTCAAAAACAATTTGAAGAAGCACAAGAAAAAGTTCAATTAGCAGAAAATGCAAAAGAAGAATATAAACTTAATGTAAAGTCTATGCTTTCAAAATTTGAAGAGTTGACTGTTTCAGAAAATACAACAAAAGAATTCAAAGAAGAAATTTATTCTAAGATTTTTGAAAGTTCTTTTGCAAGTGTAGAAGACCTTGAAACAAAAGTTAAAGCAGGTCTTTATGAATTAAACAAAAACAAATTCTTGAGCGGCAGTTATAGTAGAACACAAAATATGAATACTACTACAAACAAAACCGAATCTCAAAAAATTAATGACATTATAAATAAATATTAAAAAAATAAAGGAGAATTTATACAATTATGGCTAATTATGGTATGGAATTAAACAAAATGCAATCAAGTTATAATGCTGCACTTTGCCGTGCTGGTATTGTAACTGGTCTTAGTGAAAACGAAAAAGTGCCAAATGGTGCATTAGTTTTCGCAGACGATACTTCTGCTTTACCAACAACAGTATATGGAACAGCAGATTTAAACCTTGAAAATTTTAAAAAATATGCTAGTGCTGGCTCAAACGGTGCTGCTTATATTGTAGATTCTGCAGATATTAACGAATTTACAGATGCTTATGGCAACACATATAAAGTTGGAAGCAACTTAACAAGCCTTGAATTTGCTAGAGGCAAAGCATTAAGAATGAGAAAACTTCAACCAGAAGATAGACTTTATATTTTTGATGGCAATATTGCTTCAAAACCAACTGTTGGTCAATATCTTGTTCCAACAAACGGCACATTCAAATTT
>JAFWWV010000181.1 GCA_017523305.1 Clostridia bacterium | reverse complement strand
ATTATATTATGTCACGCCCGAACACTCCTAAAGAAGAAGAAAAGAAAAGCGAAATAGAAAAACATAAAGAAAAATTAATACGCAAACTAAAAAATAAAAACCGAAAACTTTTTTGAAGTTAAAAATAACTTTATTAAAAAAGTAGAACAAAATAAAAAAAAAGACTAAAAAACTCGAAATAAATCGAAATAACTTGAAATAACACGAAAAAGTTTGAAAAATATCAAAAAAACAATAAATAACTCGAAAAAGTTTGAAATAAGTCGAAAATACTAATAATAAGTAGAAAATATTTGAAACAAGTCGAAAATAGTTTTAAACAAGTCGAAAGTATTTGAAATAAGTCGAAAAAATTTAAAAAAAAATAAAGGTTAAAAAAAAGTTTAAAAAAAAAGAACATACTAAAATGTTTTTTAATATGTTCCTTTTTATTTAAATAATAGTTGTTTTAATTTTAATTAATTTCTTTAATTTTAATTAATTTCTTTTAAAATTAGTTTATTCTAACTAATTTTTTTAATTTTTTTTTAGTAAGGTTCTTAGCAAAAGGTTTCTTGTATTTTTATTGACAAGGACCTAAATCTGTTCCAAATGAAGCGCCTACTCCTACGTCAGGTGCGCTTGTTAAAGCATCTGGGTTATCTTGTAATATTTCACCAGCTTTACGTTTTTCTTCTTCTATCATAACTTTTGCAAGGGCTGATTCTTCAGCGATTGTTGTTGTTAATGTTGAGTCTACTATAGTGCTTGCGCCTGGTACGTTTGATACTGAACCTGGTGTTGAGTAAATACCATCTACCCCTGGTGCAAAGTCTTGGTCGCCTGGTGCTGTGCCTATTGATACTTCGTTAAGCGCTGTTAAGGTATCAACTGCTGTGTTTACTTCTTCAATTGTGTGGGCTGTTTCTACAGCGCTTGTAAATGCTTTTGTTTTTTCGTCTTCAATTTTTTGAGTTGTTAATTTATCTTGGCTTATGTAACCATCGCTTGTGTATATTGCTTCTGGGTTTTGTAAACCAAAGGCAGTTACATTTAATACTACTTTATCGGTTTTTGGTGCACCTGAAATTACTGCTTCAGTGTCAATTTCGCTTTCTACGCCAGACATTATTGATAACTCTGGTTGGAATGGTGTTTCTTCACTCATTTTTGTTGCCATTTCTACTGTTGGTACAAACATTGTTTCACTATATGGCATATCAATTAATGTTGCAATTTCTGTAAACGCACTAAAACGTGGGTCACTTGTTATGTTTGCAAGTTCGCCTTCAACTGCTATTGGCGATGTTTGTAGTGTTTTTAATGATTCGAATGTATCAAGTGCGAATTCGTAATCATCTAATGATGCTTGTGAGTCAAATGCTAATTTTAACTCGTCTTTAAAGTTGTTATAAATTTGTGACGATGGAAAAATACTTTCTGCACGACTTAATAACTTGTTGTAAGTTTGTTTTTGTTGTGCGTAGTGTAACATTTGAAACACTAAAATATTTGTCGACATAATTTCACCCCTCTTGAAATTAGTTTAAATAATTATAAATCTATATAAATAATTGTAAATACTAAAACTATTTATTTAGGCACAATTTACATAGATTTAATGCACAAAAAAATGATTTTTAAGTGTAAAAGCAATAAAAAACGTGAGAAAGAAAGTAAAAACAAGAATTTAAAAGAAAATATAGTAACTAAGCATAAAAAACCGATGAAAACTAAAAAAAATAGACAAAAAACAAATAAAATCGACGAAAAGCAAACAAAATCGATAAAAATAAATAAAACCCGACTGAAAACAAATAAAAACAAAAATATTCGATAAGTTTAAAATTAATTCGATAAAATTCGATAATAAAAAACAAAAAAGGGGAAAAGTAAAATAAAAAAATGAGTAGTAATCAAAGTTTAAAAAACAAATATAAAAAAAGTTCTGTTTTAACCCCTGAAGAAATTTTAAAAAATACGCTACTTAAAAAAGCAAAAGGTTTTGTGGTTGAAGAAGTTGTGGAAGAGTTTAGTGTAGACGATAACGGCAAAATGATTTTAAACAAAAAAAAGGTTACTACAAAAGAAGTAGCACCTGACTCAAACGCAATAAAATATTTGCTAGAGTTAGAAACTCTTAACTCTAACAAATTTGCCCATATGACTGACGAACAATTAAACCAAGAAAAAATAAAACTACTTAACTTAATTAAAGGGGAAGAACAAAGTGAAAATTAAAAAATATGAACACAAACTTTATTGCAACAGTTGTAAAACCTTTAGTGATATTGGTTTTGAAATTGATTTTGATAAAAGGTTTTATAACAACATAAAAATATGTAAAAATTGTGCAAACATCTTTTATAAAAGTTTAGGCGAACATTTTGTACCAAAGGGTATAAAGAACATAAACTCAAAAATAAAACAGGTTGAAAAAGATTTTTAACTTGTTTTTTTTGTATCTTATTTTAAAAAAAGTTAAGAAGATTTTAATAAAAAAAACTACAAGTAAAATAAACAAAACCTATAAAAATAAAAAAATCGACTTAATTAAATTAATTTCGACTAAATTAAAAATATTTCGACTAAATATAACCAAAAACAATTAAATTCGATAAAAAATAAATATATTCGATAAAAAATAAATTAAATAGACAAAAAACAAATAAAATCGACGAAAACTTATAAAAACCTATAAAAACAAAATAATTTTGACTAAATATAAAAATTTTCGACTAAAAAAAATAAAACTAAAAAAAGGTTCAAGCAAAAAAATAAAAAAAGTTTAAGTAAAAAAAATAAAAAAAAGGAAAAGTTAAATGAAAAACAAAAACATTGATTTTAAAGAAGATTTAATAAACGAAGTTAAAACTGATTTTTTAAACAGACAAAGAGAGCGAAAATCTTTCGAAGCTGTTTGGAAGTTAAACAACAACTTTTTAATTGGTAATCAATATTCAAGCATAAATTCGCTAAGCGAAGTAGAAGATAGCGACAAGCAATATTTCTGGCAAGAAAGGGAAGTTTTTAACCATATTTCGCCTATTATTGAAAGCAGGCTTGCAAAGTTAAGCACAGTAAGACCAAGTATGAATGTTTTGCCTGTTAGCAGTGAAGAAAGTGATTTAAAGGTAGCAAAGTTATCTCGAGACATTATAAAAAGTGTTTACGAAAAATTAAATCTTAAAAACTTAATTGCTCAAGCTACACACTGGAGCGAAATAACAGGCACTTGCTTTTATAAAGTTGTTTGGAACTCAAAAGCAGGAAAGGCAGTATATATAGATGACAACAAAAACAAGGTTTACGAAGGCGAAGTGGAAGTAAGTGTAGTTCCACCTTATGAAATTTTTCCAGATAGCAACAGCGCAGGCAGTTTAGACGAGTGTTTTAGTGTTATTCACGCAAAAGCCTACCATATTAAAGATATTAAAAATATTTGGGGTGTTGATGTAACGGGCAGTGAAGTAGATACAATGACTTTAAGTCAAGTAAGCAACATAGGTGGTTTAGGTTATAAGGCCGAAACACGAAAAATTGATCACAACATAAAACACGACCACGCTGTTGTTATTGAAAGATATTCGGCTCCATCAACTGACCATCCAAACGGAAGGTTGACCATTGTGTGTGAAGATAAACTTTTATTTGATGGCGACTTGCCTTATCAAAATATGATGGAAGGCAAAAGGGGTTTTCCGTTTATTAGGCAAGTTTCACTTTTTCAACCAGGTTGCTTTTGGGGTAGCAGTGTTATCGAGCGTGTTATTCCTGTTCAAAGGGCATACAATGCAGTTAAAAATCGTAAACACGAATATATAAACCGTTTATGTATGGGCGTTCTTATGGTAGAAGATGGTTCTGTGGATATTAATGACCTTGAAGAAGAAGGTATTAGCCCTGGCAAAGTTTTAGTTTATAGGCAAGGAAGTTGTGAACCAAAACTAATGAAAAACGAATCTTTACCCCTTGACTTTGAAAAGGAAGAAGAAAAACTTTTAAACGAGTTTAGCGAAATTAGTGGCGTAAGCAACATTTTTACAACTTCTAGTTGGTCCAGAACGCTTAGTGGTACAGCGCTTGAACTTATGATTGAGCAAGACTCTGCAAGACTTAACTCTACAACCGAACAAATTAAAAACGCCGTTCAACTTGTAGCAAAACAAATTTTAAAACTATATAAACAATTTGCCGTTACACCAAGACTGGTTAAAACAGCAAATAATAACGGAAGTGTAGAAGTTATGTATTGGAAGTCTAGCGACCTAGGTAGCGAAGAACTTGAGTTTAGTAGCGAAAGTGAACTAGGGGAAAGCGTTTCAACCAAGCGAGAACAAATTTTAAAATTAATGGAAGCAGGTTTGCTAACTGATAGTTTAGGCAAAATAAGTAACTCAATGCGTGTAAAAATTTTAGAGTTGTTTGGTCTTGGCGTGTGGGACGGAACCACCGACGAAAGTGTGTTGCAAAAGAATTATGCCGAAGGCGAAAACTTTAAAATGGTAGAAAACACCCCAGTAGAAGTTTTAGAAATTCATAACCACGAAATTCATATTAATAGACATATTGCTTTTATGTTAGATAAAGATTTTGAAAACGCAAGTAAAGTAGATGCAAACCTTAAACAAAAATTTTTAGAGCATATTAAAGAACATAAAAAGCAAATTAAAGAAAATAACTAAATTTGTTTTTATTTGTTTTTATTGTTTTGATTTAATTCAGTTCTAGTTTATTTAATTTGGTTCTTGTTGTTTTGTTTTCTTTTGTTTTGGTGGGTTTATAGTAGTTTTGTAATTTTATTTATTATAGTTTGGTTGAAAAAAAAAGACTTTAATAAAAAAATAAAAAATCTACTTTAATAAAAGCATAGAAAATAATTAGATAGGTTTTAAAAGGGTTTTTGTAAAAGGCACCTAACATTGACAAATTTGCTGGTTGGTTATAAAATATATATATGGAACAAAATAAGTTAGATTTTTACAGACAACAAATAGTAGAGCATATTTTAACTACCAAAGATACCTTTAATGATATGACTTTGTTAGAGCGTTTTGAGTGTGCTCAAAAGGTTATGGAGTTAACAAAAGCATATTGTTGCGAACT
>JAFWWV010000180.1 GCA_017523305.1 Clostridia bacterium | reverse complement strand
AAACCCATTGCTTGAACTACCCTAAAGTATTCAGTTTCTGGGTCATAAGTCATATAAAATTCGCCATCAGCAAGGCCTTCAGGAATTTCTTCAAAATCTTCTGGGTTGCCTTGTCTATTTGTTCCCCTATATCTAAACCAGTTATCAAAAATACCTACGTTTGCTGATAAATAAACAACAATATCTTTTGCATCTTGAATAACATAATCACCTTGGTATGGGTGCCAAATTTTACCTAATTCGTCGGTAAGTTGGTTATATTGGTCAAGAGTCATTGAACCACTTTCAAAAAGGTTACCATGTGAATAAGCTGTTGAAACAACTTGACCTTCAGGTTCTTCACCTACCAATTTTGATGCCCCTGGTAAGTATTGAGCATTTGTTGCCCTTGTATTAAGTTTTGATGCTAATTCCCAGTTAGGTTCTAAGTTAGGGCCAAAGCCACCATTTAACCAGAAAATAACACCTGCTATTGCACCTATAACAACTATTGCTGCTATTACAATTGCAATAATTTTATTTCTTTTACTTTTCATTTGTTTTTTCCCCTTCTTTTTATTTTTTTGAAAGTTTTGTCTTTTTTGCTTTAGTTTTGTTTGTTTTGGTTTTCTTTAATTTTTCTTCGCCCTTAGTTTCAGGTTTTGGTGCGTCAGTTTTAATTTTACTTACTGCTGTTTTTAGGTCGCCACTTGTATAAAGGTAATTACCAAGCACAACGCTATTTACATTTTTTTCTTTAAGTAAGTTTATATTTCTATCGTTAACGCCACCGTCAACTTCCAAAACAACATCCATTTTTTGCTTTTTTAAAAACTTATTAATTGTATCAAGTCTTACTAAAGTTTCTGGCATAAATTCTTGACCACTTTTGCCAGGAATTACGCTCATAACAAGTAACATATCGCAAAAATATATGTAAGGTAAAATTTCTAAAACAGAAGTTGTAGGGTTAAAACTAAGTCCAGCAAAAGCACCTAATTTTTTAATCTTTTGTAAAACATCTACAATTTTCTTTTTGTTTTTTATTGATTCATAGTGAATAGTTAATATATCTGCCCCAGCTTTTATGTACTTTTTAATTTTTCCTGCTGGGTTTTTAACCATAAGGTGAACATCTAAAGTTTTTTCGGTTAGCCTATTAATTTCGGCTACTTTTCGTGGACCAAAGGTTTTTGCTTTTACAAAACGGCCGTCCATAACATCACAGTGAATATAGTCAATATCTTCTTTATCAAGTTTAATAATATAATCGTTTAACTCGTTTATTTTTGGTGGATTTGTTGACGCTGAGATTTTTATACTCATTTTTTATCCCCTTTTATTAACTTCTTTTTGTATAATTATATTCTATATGTTTTTAAAACTGTTGTTAATTAATTTATAGTAATTTATTTTAAATTATTATTTAAAACTATTTTTATTTTTAATTTGGGTTTAATCCATTTAAGTTTAAAATTTTTTAGTTTTTATTAATATATCTTCTTCTTAACTGACCACATGCGCCATCAATATCGTTACCTAAACTTCTACGGGTTGTTACATTTATACCTTTAGACTTTAACACTTCAGCAAATGCTTTTTGAGTATCATGACTACATCTTTTTAAGTTGTTTTCTTTAACTTCGTTTAGGTTAATAAGGTTAACTATGCAGTTTAAACCTTTAATTAAACTTGCAAGTTCTTGTGCGTGTTTAACGCTACAATTTACATTATCAATTAAAATATATTCAAATAAAATTCTGCGATTAGTTTTTTCAAAATAATATTTGCAAGCTTCCATTAATTGCTTTATTGTAAAGCCTTTTGAAACAGGCATAACTTCGTGACGAACTTGGTCATTACTTGCGTGAAGTGAAAGGCATAAATTTATTTTATAGCCACTATCGGCAAGTTTTATCATATTAGGAACTAAACCACAGGTACTAATAGAAATGTTACGCTCTGAGTAGTACAAACCATATTTGCTGGTAGCTAAGTTAAAGAATTTTAAAACATTATCATAGTTATCAAGTGGTTCGCCACTGCCCATTAACACAATGTTAGTAACTTTTCTTTCCTTTACAGAACCTTCAAGATATTTATTAGCAACAATAACTTGGCCCATAATTTCACCTGCTTGAAGATTTCTTACTAAGCCGTCAAGACCTGAAGCACAAAATTTGCAACCCATACGGCAACCTACTTGGCTAGAAACACATAATGTATAACCAAAGTTGTAGTTCATTAAAACGCCTTCGATAAGGTTACCATCGGCAAGTTTATATAAAAACTTTTGTGTACCATCTTTTGATTTTTGAACTTTTATAATTTCAATAACATTATCTTCATAAACTTCTAACAACTTTTCTTTTAAATCTTTTGGTATGTTTGACATTTCTTCTAGCTTTTTGCCGTTATGAAGTTCGTAATAAATTTGGTCTGCTCTATATTTTGGTTGGTCTAATTCTCTTAACTTTTCAATAAGTTCGTCAAAAGTTAGGCTTAAAATACTTTCTTTCATTTATAATACTTTTCCTTTTTTGGTGTTTTTGTATAAATATTTTTTTGGGGTTAAAATTGCCCTTTAAACAAACATTTTGCCTACTTCTATACACTTGCCGTTTAAATAAGCTTTTGAAGGCATAACCTTGCTATTTGGGGCTTGAATTAAATCAAGTAGAACTAATCCGTCTTTGCATTTTACAACTAAACCTGTTTTAGCACTACTCAATACTACTTGACCGTTTTTATAGTCGTTTAAGTTTAAGTCTTGTGGAATATTTAAATAAGGTTTTGCCTTATATACTTTTAACTTTTCGTTAGTTTGCTCGTTTAACATAACATAGCAAATTGGCCAAGGGTTTAGACCGTTGCAAAGGTTTTGAATTTCACTTGCTGAACAGTTAAAATCTAGTTTTGCCATTTCTTTATTAAGCATTGGGTAGTAACTAGATTCTTCTTCATTTTGCTTAGTATATGTTGCAGTGTTGTTTTCTACTTGTTCAAGTGCTTCAAGCAATGCTATACTTCCTAACTCGGCTAATCTAAGTGTTAACTCTCCTGCTGTTTCGTCTGGTAAAATTTCAAGGGTTTTTGATAAAATTATATCGCCAGTATCAAGACCTACATCTGTTTTCATAATAGTTGCGCCTGTTAAGGTTTCGCCTTTTATTATTGCCCAGTTAATTGGTGCGCTACCACGATATTTTGGCAAAAGTGAAGTGTGAACATTTAATACACCATATTTGGCTAGGTTTAAAATGTTTGGTTTTAAAATTTGACCAAATGATGCTGTAACTAAAACATCAGGGTTGTAAACTTTAATATCATTTTCACCTTCACGGCTTATGCTTTTATATTGTAAAACAGGAATATTGTTTTCAAGAGCATATTGTTTAACTGGTGAATAAACAACTTTGTGTCCCCTGCCACTTTCTTTATCTAAATTAGTTACAACGCAAACAACTTGGTGTTTAGATTTATGTAACTTATCTAAAACTATTTTGGAAAACTCTGGTGTACCTAAAAACGCTATCTTCATATTTTTGCTTTTACCTTTTTTTTGTTTTTTTTATAAACTGGTTTTAAAAAAAAGAGTTTATAATTTTGACTTTTAAATTTTACTTTTTTTTAAGTTTCAACTTTTGTTTTTTTTAATATTTACAAGAGTTTTTTAAACCCTTTTATTTATGCAAAAATGCCTTTAGTGTTTTTTACACAAAGACATTTTGTTTTTTTATTTATTAATTTTTACCTTTAACATGGTCGACATATAAAACACCGTCAAGGTGGTCGTTTTCGTGGCAAATTGCTCTAGCCATAAAGTCAACTGCTGTTAAACTCATTGGGTTGCCGTATCTATCATAAAAATCAACGGTAACTTTGTTTGGTCTTGTTACATTACATTGTTTGCCTGGAATACTTAAGCAACCTTCTGGGCCTGTTTGAACGCCACTTGTTTTTGTAATTTTTGGGTTGATAACTTCAATGTAACTTTCGTTAACCATTAAAATAAAAACACGTTTTAATACAGCTACTTGTGGGGCTGCAAGACCTACGCCTGTTGATTTAATAAGTGTTTCTTTCATATCATCAAGCAAGTCCCAAAGGGTTTCATCAAACCTTGTAACTGGTTTTGAAATTTTTCTTAAAATATCGTTTTCTTGTGTAATAATTTTTCTAAGTGCCATAATAATTTTTTTCCTTTAAAATATACAAAATTTAACTTAAGTTTTGTGGATCGTTTTCAATAAAAACTGAAACATTTCTAGTTTTTAGTTTATCACATATTTCGTATATCTTGCTAACAATTTCTGGTTCATTTTTTTTGTAAAGTCGCATTAAAATTTGGTATCTGTAATTGCGTTGAAGTCTACGCTTTGGACATTTCATTGCTGACAAGTATACAAAGTCGCTAGAATAAGTTTGTTTTAAATCTTTTATTTGTGTGTAAATTTGCTCTAGGTTATTAAGAGTTTTTTGTTCGTCTTCGCCAAAAACTAAAATTCTTAAAATGCTTACAAAAGGTGGAAAGTGTGCTACTTCTCTTAAATTTATTTCCTTTTTATAAAAGGCTGTGTAGTCGTAGTTACTTGCACACCTATAAACAAAGTGTTTTGGACAATATGTTTGTAAAACTACTTTACCTTCGCTTTCACTTCTGCCTGCTCTGCCTGAAACTTGAGTTATAAGTTGGTAAGTTTTTTCAACGGCTTTATAATCGCTAAAGTGCAAACTCATATCAGCATCAACAATACCTACAAGGGTAACATTGTTAAAGTCGTGGCCCTTTGCTATCATTTGAGTACCTACCAAAATTGCAGGGCTAGTGTGGTTAAAACTTTCTAGAATTTCGATATAAGAATTTTTGTTTTGGGTAGAATCGTTATCTAACCTAAAAATAGGAACATTAAAAAGTTTTTTTAACTCATCAACAATTCGTTGAGTACCTACTGCCCCGAATCTAATTGATTTGCTACCACATTTTGGGCAAGTATTAAGAGTTTTATACCTTCTGTTACAGTAGTGACATTTTAACATATCATCTTCTTTATGGTAAACAAGCGAAACATCACAGTCTTCACATTTAGGAACATAACCACACTCTTTACACATTAAGAAAGAAGAAAAACCACGACGATTGATAAAAATCATTGCTTGTTTTTTATCGTTTATGCACTTTTCAAGTTCGTTTAAAAACCTATAAGAAAATATGCCTGTGTTACCAGAGTGAATTTCGCTTAACATATCAACAAGTTCAATGTTAGGAAGTTCCTTTTGGTTTGCCCTGTTAGTTAATTGAATTAACCTATACTCGCCTTTTTTTGCTAGATAATAACTTTCAATACTAGGGGTTGCTGTACCAAGTATTAATGGACAATTGTTTAGGTATGCAAGGTATCTTGCTACTTCGTGGGTGTGAAATCTTGGATTGCTTTCGCTGTAATAACTGCTGTCGTGCTCTTCATCAACAACAATTAAACCTATATTTTCAAGTGGGGCGAATATACAAGACCTAGCACCAATTGCTATTTTTGCTTCGCCAGATTTTAGTCTGTTCCACTCGTCAAATCTTTCGCCTTGTGAAAGTGAACTATGTAAAATTGCAACGGTATCACCAAAAGCGTTTTTAAACCTTGCAAACATTTGTGGTGTAAGTGAAATTTCAGGTACAAGCATTATTGCTGTTTTACCAGATTTTAAGCAATCTTTAATGCAGTTAATATAAACTTCAGTTTTACCACTACCAGTTACACCGTGAAGTAAAAATGTTTGATATTTGCTTTTTGTAATAACATCAACTGCTTGTTGCTGTTGGTTGTTTAAAGTAATTTCTTTTTTTGCAACACTAAATTTGTTTTGTGGTGCACGATTTTCTTTTACTCCTTCTAGTCTAACTAAATTTTTTTCAATTAAACTTTTAATTGCACTAGCACCAAATTTTTGAGAAAGAACTGAGTGTTTTTCTCTTGCCTTTTCTTGCAAATATAAAAGTGCTTCAAGTTGCTTTTTTGCACCTTTTTTAATTTGACTTACATCATCACAATTAAGTGTTACATACTGAACAAGTTTTTGTTTTACTTTACCATTTCTAACCATAGGTGGTAAAAAAAGTCTTATTGTATCAGCAAGACGCAAGTAAAACTTTTGCTTCATAAAAAAACACAACCTTACCATATTTTCACTTAGTAAAGGTTGTGGGTCTTTTTTAGATATAATATCTTTTAGTTTAGATTTGTCATAGCTTGAAGTTTGTTTTATGTTTATAACAAATCCGTCAATTTTTCTGGGACCAAAAGGTACTAATACTCTATCACCCACAACAACGGTTAAACTATGTGGAATATTGTAATCAAAAACCTTGTCGACAGTGCTTGATAAAACATCAACTATAACTTCGGCTATCATTAAATTTTTCCTTATTGTTTAAATTTTTTTAAAAAACGCAAAAAAAAGAAAAAAAGTAAATTTTAAAAATTACTTATTTTCTTCATCTTTACTTGAAACAATTTTGCCTGAGAAAACTTCTCTTGAAGCAAGTGAAATTGCTTTTTCGTTTGAAGCGTCAATAACTTCTGGCATTTCTTTTTCAAGTTCTTTTGCTCTTTTAGCAACAAGGTTAGTTAAAATATATTCATTACCTGCTAATTTTTTTAATTCTTCAATAGGTGGGTCAATCATCATAATACAAACAACTTCCTTTTGTTTTTAGTTTTTTTTACAAAGCGATTTTAACACAACACGATTTTTTTTGCAAGAGTTTTATAACTTACTTAATTATATTTATATATATACAACAAAAATTGAGTAAAAAAATTACAAATTATAGTTTAGAAAGTTTAGTTAAAATGCACATCTATTTTTGTTTTTTTTATCTTAGTTTTTTTGATACCATTATTTTTATAAAGGAGATAAAAAAATGGACGATAAATTTACACTTGAATATATGAAAGGTTTTAAAGAAGACACTGACGATTATTTTGAAAACAACCCTAAAGATAAAAACATTATTTTTTTAATGCCTAATGTAGATAGAAAAAAATTAAATGAAAAACTATTTATTGAAGAAGCAGCAAAAATTGGTTATAGAATTGTTTTAAATGATTAAGGTGATTTTATTTTAAATAAAATAAAAAAATACAAAAAAAAGAAATTCAGTTCGTGTGACGTTTCCATCTGTAAAAGTGCCTTTTGGGCTAACTGAATTCCTATTTTTATTATATCAATATTAAACAAAAAAAGCAAGGTTTAATATACCCTGCTTTTTATTTTTTTTGTTTCAAGAAATAAACTTCCTTGGAAATATCCTAAAAAATAGGCATAAAAAAGCAGTGCCCCACGGGCTAAAGATTAACTCGCCCATTCATTGATGCCTAAGCACCCTCACTGCTATATATATATTATTTAATTTTATTAGAAAAATCAAGTATTATTTTTCACAATATTAAGAATTAATTATTTGTTCAAACTCTTGCTCGGTTATAACTTTTATACCTAAGGTTTGTGCTTTTGTAAGTTTGCTACCAGCGTCACTACCTGCTAAAACAAGATTAGTATTTTTAGATACGCTTGAAACAACTTCTCCACCAAAATTTTCAATAATTGCAGTGGCTTCGTTTCGTTTATAGTTTTCAAGTGTTCCTGTTAAAACAACTTTTTTACCATAAAGTAAGTTTGATGTATCAAAAGTTTTTTGTTGGGTTTCAAGTGGAGTTACACCTAAAGAAGAAAGTTTATCAATTTCTTCTAAATTACTTGAAGAGTTAAAATAGTTATAAATGTTTTGAGCTATAACTTCGCCTACATCTTGAATAGCAATTAAATCGTCTAAAGTTGCTGTTTTTATGTTTTGTAAACAACTAAACTTTTTAGCCAAATCTTTTGCTGTTTTTTCGCCAACGCCATCAATACCAAGTGCATCAATAAAGTTGTTTAGGTTTGGTGTTTTGCTGTTTTGTATACTGGTTAAAAGGTTATTTATTTTTTTATCTTTAAACCCTTCAAGGCCAGTTAAATCTTCTTTAGTAATTTTGTATAAATCTGAAAAGTTTTTAACGCCACAATTATCGTATAAAGTTTTAATAATTTTATCGCTAAGGCCATCAATATTCATACAGTTTCGGGTTGCAAAGTGACTGAGTTTACTTACCACTTTATCTGGGCAAAGTTCGTTTGTACAAAACACATTTGGACCTACTTCTTCAAGTGGTTGATTACAGCATGGACAATGTGTTGGTTTTTGTATTGTTATTGAGTTTTCGTTATCTTGCGCTACCCCTAAAATTTCTGGAATAACTTCGTTGCTACGACGAACAAAAACAAGGCTGTTTAATTTAACTTTTTTTCTTAAAATATCGTCATAGTTGTTTAAGGTTGCCCTACTTACAGTTGCGCCTGCAAGTTCAATTGGATCTATGTGAGCAATAGGTGTTACTTTACCTGTTCTACCTACGTTCCACTCTACTTGACGCAATACGCTAGTTAACTCTTGTGGGGCAAATTTATATGCTATTGCCCATTTAGGAAATTTTGCTGTAAAGCCAAGTTCGTCACGGTCTTTAACGCTATTTAATTTTATTACAAGACCGTCGATTAAAATATCTAATTTAGATTTTACTTTATCTACTCTTTGGGCTACAGATTCAATTTCTTTTGCAGTTGAACAAACTTCAAAAAGTTTGCCTGTTAAAAATTTATTTGTTTTTAAAAAGTTATAAACTTCTTCTTGACTAGTAACAACTGAAGCGTCGTCAATAGAAATAATATCATAAAAAACTACGTCAAGGTTACGTTTTGCTGTAACTTTTGGGTCAAGGTTACGTATAGCACCTGCTACGGCGTTCCTTGCGTTTTTAAGTTTTTCTTCGGCTGTTTTATTATATTTTTCTAGGTTCTGTAAAGTTATAACACCTTCGCCAGCAACCATTAGTTCGCCCTTAAAATCTATTTTTAAAGGTACCGACTTAATAGTTTTTACTTGCGCTGTTACATCTTCGCCCACAACACCGTTGCCACGGGTTGAAGCTTGAACCAACTCACCGTTTTTATATTTTGCAATAATTCTAAGGCCATCGAATTTATATTCGACTACAAATTTTGGGTCTTTAACTACCTTTTTAACGTCTTCTACAAACTTTTCTATGCCAGAAGTATCGTTGCACTTATTTAAACTATAAAGTTTGACTGGGTGTTCTACTTTTTTAAAACCTTTTAAAACTTCGCCACCCACCCTTTGAGTTGGTGAATCGCTTAGTATAATCCCAGTGGTTTTTTCAAGTTCTAATAGTTCGTCGTACAAAACATCATAGTCGTAGTCGGCGACTATTGGTTTTTCTAAAACATAGTAATGATAAGCATAGTTATTAAGAAGTTCGGTAAGTTCTTTTTGGCGTTGAGATAAATTTTTTTCTTCCATTTTAAACTCGCCTACCTTTTAAACCAAAGTTATTGGTGCATATTCAACTGACAAGGTTTTTACACCAAAATTTTCAAAATTAATGCTTACACATTTTGTAATGTTTATACCATTATTACTTGTAATTTCGCCGTTACCAAATTTAGGGTGTGTAACTTTAGCGCCTACGAAATATTTCTTTTCAAGGTTTTCGGTTCCTGGTTTTTTAGTTGAAGTTTCAAGTTTATTTAAACTAAAACTTACCCTTTGACCAGAAGAAACAAATGTTGGAAAGTTGTTATTTAATGCATTTGTTTCAAATCTACTTGCAGGGCGATCTTCAATAATTTCGCACTCTTTTAAAAATCTTGAAGGTAGCAAGTAGTCGCGTTTGCCGTATATAAACCTTGATTTTGCGTTGGTTAAATACAACCTTTGTTCTGCACGGGTAATTGCTACGAACATAAGTCTGCGCTCTTCTTCCATATCAGCGTTAGTAGAATATGTTCTAACAATTGGGAACATACGCTCTTCAAGACCAGCAACAAAAACAACTTTAAACTCTAAACCTTTTACAGAGTGAACTGTTGCGATTGTAACTGTGTTATTTTTATCATCATACTCGTCCATATCACTAACAAGTGTTATAGATTGCAAGAACTCGCTAACTGTACTTTTTGGATTATTTTTAAAATATTCTTGTGCCATAACCAAAAAGTTATCTATGTTAAGAAGTCTTGCCAAATCTTCTTCGCTGTTGGTGTTATAGATGCTTCTAAAATCAATAATTTTTACAAGATATTCTATAAATTTATATGCTTCTAATTTTTCATAGTTTTCGTTAAGTTCTACAATAATATCTTTAAAAGGTTTAACTTTCTTTTCAATTTTATCGTCTAGCAAAAATTCGTCAGAGTTTAAAATTAAGTTAAATGGGGTTGTGTTATGAAACTCGCTAAGTTGTAATATATGATTGATTGTTGCTTCGCCTATTCCCCTTTTTGGAAAGTTAATTATACGGGTAAATGATGTAGAATCATATGGGTTTGTAAGCATTTTTAGGTATGAAACAAGATTTTTAATTTCTACCCTTTCAAAGAATTTATTTCCACCAAAAATACGATATGGAATATTATAATTTAAAAACTTTTCTTCAAACGGTGCTGAAAGAGCGTTAAGTCTTGTTAAAACTGCAAAGTCGCTGTACTTATAACCTAAGCCACTATCTACTAAACCTTTAATTTGGTTTGCTACATATTCAGCTTCGTTAAACTCGTCACTTGCTTGGTAATGCTCTACTTTTATGCCAGTTGCATTGTCAGTCCACAAAATTTTATCGTTACGAGTTTGGTTGTTTTTAATGAGCTTATTAGCAAGTGTTAAAATTTGTTTAGTGCTACGGTAATTTTGTTCAAGTTTAAATTGTTTGTAGTCAGCAAAATCCTTTTTAAAGTCAAAAATATTTTGAATATTAGCACCACGCCAAGAATAAATACATTGGTCTTCATCACCAACAACAAAAATATTTTTATGCTCGCCTGCCAACATTTTTGCTATTTGGTATTGAATATAGTTTGTATCTTGAAACTCGTCGATATGAATAAACTCAAATTTATTTTGGTATCTTTTTAAAATATCTGGGAACTCAACAAAAAGTTCGTAAGTTTTTGTAAGTAAGTCGTCAAAGTCAAGGGCGTTATTGTTTGCCAAAAAACTTTGATAAGCTGAATAACCTTTAGTAATTTCGTCAATATCACTTTCTGCTTGGTTTAATTTTTGGTAATCCCAAGGAGAAAGGTTGTTATTTTTAGCGTTAGAAATATGATAACTTAACTTTTGAGCAAAACCATCTTTATCTATTTTTAAAGATTGCAAAACGGTTTTTAATGCTTTATCACGCTCGGTATCGGTATAAATAGAAAAGTTGCTATCAAAGTTAACTTGGTGAGTAATATTTTTAGCTGACTTTAAACTAGAAATATGCCTACGCAAAATTTTAACGCACATACTATGAAAGGTAGAAATCCAAATATTATTAGCTTGTGGTGTCATTTGGCAAAGTCTTTCCTTCATTTCGTTTGCTGCCTTGTTTGTGAATGTTATAGCTAAAATATTTTCAGGGTCTACTTTCAACTCTTTTATTAAATAAGCAATACGGTAAGTAACAAGTCTTGTTTTACCACTACCTGCCCCAGCAAGAACCATAACAGGTCCTGTAATTTGTTTTAGGGCTGTTAATTGAGAACTATTAAGTAAATTTAAATCAATATCATTCATAAGCCAAATTATAGCACAAGTTAGGGTAAATTTACAATTAAAAAGTTGAACAAAACCACCAAAAAAAAGTAAAAAAGAATATAAAAAAATACCCCCTATAAAAAGCCAAAGGTAATTTTTTATCGTTTTGTACTTTTAAAATTTTATTTTGTATTTTTT
>JAFWWV010000179.1 GCA_017523305.1 Clostridia bacterium | reverse complement strand
TTAAAAAATAAATTAAAAAAAATAAAATTTAATTTTTATGGGAGTAAAAATGGACTACAAATCACTAGAAGATAAATATAGAACACTTATACAAAAAATAATTGAAGACAATAAAAAATTTTATGAATTAGATTTTGATATAAACATAAAATGGAAATTTTTTGCAGACGAAAATGTTTCGCTTGTAGCAAAAACAAATAGAAAAACATTAGAGTTAGAAGTAAATATTTTCGCCGTTGATTTTTCGCATCAAATAAATGAACCTTTAACTATCGAATATTACATCTTGCATGAAATAAGACATATTTATCAAATTATTTGCGTTAACAATATCAGTTCAAATAAATGTCCTGATTTAAAAAAGGCAAAAATTTATGAAAAAGAGTTTAAAAATTATTCTAAACCCCTTAGAAGTACCGATTCATATTTTAATCAACTTACCGAGTTTGAAGCCTTTGTTTTTTCGTACTCTGTAATGAAATATAAATATGGTGATGTAAAGTACATTAAATACCCAGATTTTTATAACAAACAAAATTTTGATATAGAAAAACATATAAAAAACTGGCTTGAAATTTTTAAAAATAAAAATTTGTTTTTATAAAATAAAATTTAAAAATTTTACCAAAAAAATTACCAACCAATTTTATGTTATTTAATAATAAAAATGTAGATATCAAAAGAACTTGAAATAAAGCCAAAATTGACTATTGGCTTTATTTTTGTTATAATAGTAATATGAGAAAACTAAAAAGACCTTTACTTAAAAATTTATTTGAAGCAATAAAGTCAGCTTTTGACAGCAAAAAAGTTGATACTTTACCTAAGGCCCTTTTTACTGATAAAGATGAAAACAAAATTAAAAAAGACCTTGCTAAAAATGTTTTTAAGAAAAACGGTAAAGCTTTTGAAGACGACTTAAAAGGATTCTTTGAATTTATAACTTCTAGACAAATGAGTTTTGGGGCTTCATTTTATGCAAAAAGCAAACCAACCGACTCGTTTTTAACCTTAAATGTTAATAATTTTTTTAACCAATATGGTAAACCTGAAGGTTTTGAAAATCCTACTGCTTTTTTTGAAGGACTTAGCCTTTTTTTAAGAGAACGAGTAACTTCAAGGGTAAGAAAAATAACCCCTGAAGAAAAAACTGAAGAAACCTTTTCTGCTTCAGAAACCGTTTTGTTAGAAAATTATAGGCAACAATTGGTAAATCAATTTTCTATACCAGAAAATGCTAACGACCCAACCTATGGTTTTATGTTTCAAGTTGCTCGTGAAGAATTTTCTTCATGTTCACTATCAAAAGTAAAATCATTTGTTGAAGTTTTACAACATGATATAGAAAAACAAAAACAATTTTATACAAACAGAATAAAAGAACTAGAAATTGAAAAAATTACCACTAAAAATCCTGCTAAAGATAGAGATATTGAATTATGTAAAATTTATTTAAATTATTACAATTCAGTAGGAGTTATTGAATCTAGTTTTACTTATATAAGAAACCAAAATTTGTTAAAACAACCTGATAATATGTTAACAACACTAATAGATAAAAGAATAGAAATGAAAGATTTTGAAAATGATTTATCTATGCTACAAAACATAAACAATCTTTTGGTTTGTATGAACACAGGTTTACTTTCAAAAGATATTTACTTTAACGGCAAGAATTTTGTTTGTCAAAGTCCTTACTATGATAGAAATCCATTTATTGTTAACAACGCTTTAGGTGTAATTGAGCAATTACCAACTTTAAATCGTGAAAATCAATCAATTCTTGCTTATGATGAAGATTATATTAAAGAACTTTTAAAAGAGCCTAAATACCCTGTAACAAGAGTTATAGTCCCTGGTGAAAAAGGACAAACAAGAGAGTTAACTCTTTACTCTACAACAGCAATTAACGACCCAGGTCATTTAGAAAATTGCCCATTTCCTATGTTTATAAAATCATTTTCAACTTCACCTACAAATGAAAATGCTGAAGCAATTTTATACGCCGTTGCTGGCCCTGATATTTCGCTTGCAACACAAATTTGTAGAGTTGATAAAGTTCCACCTATCTATAGGGGCAATCCTTCAAGACACGAGCAAACTAGCGGCGAAATGCTAGATTCTAACACTCATGTTCATGGTTATAACTTATTTGATAAAGTAACAAACTTTACACCTAAAAAAGCAGGCCATTTTGATATTACTGTTAACTTTAACTTAGATGAACAAATATCTCACGAACAATTTGAAGAGTTTTTTGACAGATGGTGTTCTATACCACAAAAAGATGACCAAGTGTTGATAACTGAAACGGAAGCTTTTAAAGAATATATTTCTTCACCCGAAACTTCAACCGAAATTCAATTTGTAAAATAAAAAAAGAAGTCTTATTTTTTAAGACTTCTTTGCTTTTTTTATAAGGTTAGAAACATATTTACTTTTTACTTCCCTATATTCACTTCTATTTACTTTTCCACTAATTAATATTTGCTTTTTATAATTTGAATAATCTTCAGCTTCTTTTTTATTTTTAAGTAAATAATTTTTAAGTAAAATAAACTCGTTAAATCTTTCTGTATTTTTAATAACTAAGTGAATATGGCTATCACCTATTGTAGTTTCTTTTTCACTTGAAGCAAAAAATTGATAAATATTTGTTTTGCTTTTTAAACTTGGAAAATAGCCGTTTTTTGCTATTATTTTAGAAAAATTTTCAAATTCTTGTTCATTTTCTGCACCTACTAAAACATCTATAATGTTTTTACCTACCATGTTTGGTATTGCAGTTGAACCAACGTGTTCAATAAAGGTATTTTTGCCTAAAAAAGACAATAAATCTCTTTTAATTTTTTCAAATTCTTCTTTATTTTTAAAAAAATCTTGTGTATACAACTCAACCATACTTAAAAACCTTTTTGTTATTTTTATATTATCAAAAATACATATAAAAGTCATTATTATTTTATTTGTTTTGGTTTTAAATAAAAATATGCTAAATTGTTTTTATAAGGATTAAAAATATGAAAAATTTTATTAAACCAGATTGGAATAATAGCAACTTAAATATTTCGGCAACACTTGCTGAATTTTTAGGCGTAAAAAACAATAACTCTACCCTACCTATTTTAAAGAAAGAACTTAAAAAAAATTATAAAAATATTGTTTTTATTTGCTTTGATGGATTAGGAATTAATCCCTTAGAAATCAACTTAAATAAAAATGATTTTTTAAGAAAAAATGTTGTTAAAACTTTAACTTCAACATTCCCATCAACCACAACAAATGCAACAACTTCACTTATAACTAATTTGCTTCCACTTGAACACGGCTGGTTAGGTTGGAGTTTACATTTTAATAAAATAAAACAAAATGTAGATATTTATTTACACGCCAACTCTGTTACTGGCGAAAAAACAGATTTTGAATACCCTATAGTTGATAACTCTAATTGCTATTTTGATAACACAAACAGCGAGTATAACATAACTGCAATTTTACCTGGTTATGTTCAAACTAAAAAAACAGAAAAAGTTGTTATTCAAACAGAAGATGAACTTTTTGATAATATTAAAAATATATGCAATAAACAAGGCAAACAATTTATGTATTGTTACTACCCTGACCCAGATTCAACTATGCACGAATATGGTGTAAGCAGTAAAGAAGCAAAAGAAGTTATAAGTTGTTTAAATAATAAAATTGAAAAACTTTACAATGAAGTTGATGATACTTTGTTTATTGTAACTGCCGACCACGGTCAAGTTGATATTAATGGTTATATTGAATTTTATAAAGACACAGACTTTAATTCGTTATTAGAATATCCTGCCTTTTTAGATGCTAGAACTCCTGCTTTTATTGTAAAAAAAGGCAAAGAAAAAGAGTTTGAAAATTTATTTACTAAAAAGTACGGTGAAGATTTTATTCTTTATAAATCAAAAGATTTAATCTCTCAAAATTATTTTGGAAATAAAGGAGAATATTCTTATCTTTTAGGCGATTATATTGCAGTTGGTACTTACACACATAAACTACTTTTAGCTCACGATAGAGCCCAAAGATTTAAAGGTCACCACACTTCTTTAACAGAAGAAATGTTAGTTCCTTTAATTATGTTTTCAAAAAAATAGTAAAAATAAAAACCTAAGTTAATTTATAAGAACTTAGGTTTTTTTATTAATTTTTATACATTAAAAATTCTCCATTTTTAAGTTTATAACTTTCAAAATTTCTTTCTGTAGGTTCCCCTTCAAAATATGCTTTTACGTGAATACATACTCCAGCATGTGTTACTACTAAAATATTTTTATTTTTATATTTTTCCATCACTTCAGTAATAAAAGATTTTATTCTTTCATTAAGATTTCTAAGTGTTTCAATACCATATTCATTGTTATCTAAACTATTAAAATCAGGAAGTTTTTGTAGTTCTTTTTTTGTTCTACCTTCAAGAGTTCCATTACATCTTTCTTTTAATCTTTCGTCTATTTCAATTTGACCATTATAAATTATTTCAGCAGTTTTTCTTGCTCTTTTTAATGGGCTACAAAATACTTTATCAAATTTTACATTTTTAAACTGTTCTCTTAATTCTTCTGCTTGTTTTATTCCCATTTCATTTAATTCAATATCAGCGTGACCTTGAATTTTACCTAAAACATTCCAATCTGTTTGACCGTGACGCACAAAATAAATCATATTTTCTATTGTTCCTTTTAAAAATATGTTTTTTTATATTATAAATCATTATTTTGTTGTTGTCATTTTTAAATTTAATGTTTTACTTTTTATTATTTTGTGATATTATCTTTTATGCTTTAAAAAGTTTAAAAAACAATTTTTTTATTAAAGGAGAAAAATTTTATGCCTATTGTTATACCAAAAGATATACCTGCATATTCAAAGTTGTTGAAGGAAAATATTTTTGTTATGAATAACGAACGTGCTTTTTCTCAAGATATTAGACCACTTGAAATTGCAATTTTAAACTTAATGCCTACAAAAACTGAAACCGAAACTCAGTTTATGAGATTACTATCAAATTCACCACTTCAAGTAAATGTAACTTTAATTAATACAAAAACATATAAAAGCAAAAACACAACTGCCGAATATTTAGATAAATTTTACAAAAACTTTGACGATATAAAAGATAAACACTTTGATGGTATGATTATAACAGGCGCCCCTGTTGAAACAATGGCGTTTGAAGATGTTAAGTATTGGGAAGAACTTAAACAAATTTTTGATTTTGCAGATAAAAATGTAACCAGCACTATTTACATTTGTTGGGGTGCACAAGCAGCATTGTATTACCATTATGGAATACAAAAAACCGAATTACCTGAAAAAGTTTTTGGTGTGTTTGCTCACGAAAAACATAACGAACAACACGAACCACTTTTTAAAGGTATTGATGATGTTTTTTACATTCCCCACTCAAGACATACAACCGTTAACATTGAAGATGTAAAAAAAATAAAAGACTTAATTATTTTAAGCGAAACAAAAGAAACAGGTTTATCTATTGCAAAAAGTAAAGATAATAAAAAAATATTTTTAACTGGTCATATGGAGTATGACAGAAATACTTTAAAAGCTGAATACGAGCGCGACCTAGCCAAAAACTTACCTATTAAAAAACCACTAAACTATTTTACAGACGATACTTGCACAAAAGCATGTAAAAGTTGGGCAAGCACTGCTAACCTATTCTATACAAATTGGTTAAATTACTACGTATATCAAGTAACTCCATTTGAGTTTTAGTTTTTTTTAAAAGCAACAATTATTTTTGTTGCTTTTTTATTTTTTCGACATATATATACTTTAAATTATATTAAAATATAATTTATTTGTATTTATGCTGTTTTTGTGTTATGCTAACTATAGAAATTTTTTTATTACTAGGTTTTTATTTATCATTTTTTTTCGGGGGTTTTACATGAAAAAGACTTTGTTTTTTATGCTATCAATGATTCTTTTTTTATTTGTAGGTACAGCATGTAGTCACTCTCATACCTACGGTAACTGGGAAGTGGAAACACCAGCCACCTACTTTAAAGATGGTGAAGAACGCAGATATTGTAAAGAATGTGGCGAATATGAATCAAAGAAAATTGAGAAATTATTTGCAAAATACATAATTACTGCTAAAGTTGGCAACACAGAAATTTTAATTGGTGTTGGTGAAGATGGCGAGTATACTATTGCAAATCCTGTTATTGACGGCCTTGAAATTTTGGGTTGGAAAGATAACATTGGTAATGAATTTAGCTTAACAGGTACAATTGATGATGATATAACAATTTATGCTGATATTCAAGCTACACCAACAACAACTTTTGAACAATTAAAAACAAGAATTGAATCTGGTGTAAGCAAAATTTTAATTGCTGAAAACATTACTCTTACAGATACCATTTATGTTTATGATAATGTTGAAATTTACACAACTGAAAATCACACTTTAACAAGAGATACTAACTTTACAGGTGATTTATTTGTTATTGGTGAAGATAAAAATGGTAACGATCCGATTCTTGAAAATAGAACAGTTACTTTATCTTTAAAAACAGAAAGCGATTCAACATTGACTTTTGACGGTAACAAATCAAGCGTTGAAAAAACAGTTGTAGGTTCTGCTTTTTATATAACAAATAGTTCTACATTAGAAATGTATGACGGCGTTGTTTTAACAAACTTTAAAAAACTTGGTAATGATAGAATTAATAAAGACTACTCTACTTTATGGGATAGCGCTAATCTTGCTGGTGGTTCTGTAGTACTTAACACTTATGGTACTTTTAATATGTATGGTGGAATTATTTCAAATAACGAATCAAATTTATTAGACTCTACACCAAACCCTAATTTACCTGAAAGTGACTATGTTTCAAGTTATGGCGGCGCTATTTACAATAGATCAACCTTTAATATGTATGGTGGAACTATTCAAAATAACAGATCAGGAAGAGGCGGGGCTATTTACAACTATCGCTCTTTCAATTTAGAAAAAGGAAATCTTTTAAGTAATGCATCTGCTTCTTATGGTGGAGCTATATACTTACCTAACTCTCAATTAACAACTCTTGTAATTGGTGATGAAGAAGCTTCAGAAACTGTTGTAAATATTTCATATAACACTTCAGATAGTTCTGGTGGTGCTATATTTGCTCAAACTTTAACAAACTTTATTATTTATAATGGCGTAAATTTTGAAGAAAATTCAGCTACTGGTAATGGTGGTGCTATTGCTACTTCTGGTCCATTATTAGCAACAGGAGCAACCTTTGTTAATAATGTAACAACAAGCAAGGGTGCTGCTTTACACATTTATTATCGTGATGATGATAATACTCCTAGATGTGCTGAAATTAGAGATTGTACATTTACTGGAAATTCTGCTGAATATGGTGCAGCAATTTCACTTTATGCTTCTGAATCTAGTTATGAACAAGGTGCTATTGTAGAAGTTGATAATTGTACTTTTACAAAAAACACAACAACAAGCAATGGTGGCGCTGTTTACGTAGCAAGATCATCTCAATTAACACTTAACAATTCTCTTTTTGATCAAAACTCTACAACAGCTACAAATTATGGTGGTGGCGCACTTTACTTTACAAATTCAACTGGCGAAATTTCAAACACAACATTTACAAATAATACTTCCACTTATAATGCTGGTGCTTTAGCTATTTATGCTTCATCTGAAGTAAAAATGACTAATGTTTCATTTGTTAATAATAGTGCTGAAAATAATGGTGGTGCTGTTTATATTTCAAAATCAAAAGTTAAAGAAACTTCAAACTTAGTATTTAGTGAAAATACTGCTGTAGTTGGTGGTGGTATGGCAGTATATGATAATACAAGCAATGTTAATATCACAACTGTTAATGCTGATAAAAACGAAGCAGAAGAAAATGGTGGTTTCTTATATATTTCAGCTGCTACAGTTACTATATCTAAAGGCGAAAATAATTCATTAATTTCTCTTAATACTGCGGGGGAAAACGGTGGGGCTGTTTCAGTTCACTCTGCTGGAACACTTAACTTATATGGTTTAACATTTACAAGCAACCAAGCCACAAAAAATGGTGGGGCTATCAACCTTAAAGGTGCAACAATTAATATTGGAGATGCTCAAAACTATACTGGAGACAACTTATTTAACTTAAACACAGCTGTAAATTATGGTGGTGCTATTTTCGTAGAAACATCATCAACAAACAATTCTTTATTTAATGCTTATAAGTTAACTCTTACAGGCAACTCAGCTAACAATGGTGGTGGTCTTTACCTTGCTTCTGGTAAAGGTGATAGCACCTACACAACCATTCCTACAGCAACAATAAAAACACTTATTGTTTCTGAAAATACAGCAACAAATAATGGTGGTGCTTTATACGCTTATACAAATTCTGTTGTTGTTATTGATTCTTTACAAGCAACTAAAAATTCTTCTGAAAATTATGGTGGTTTTTCTTATATTTCTGGTAAAGCTAATGTTGAAATTAAATCTGCTACTGCTAGTGAAAATTCTTCACCAAAAGGTGGTTTTATTTACATAACAACTACTGGTACTGCCCTAACTATTTTACAAGGAACTTTTACAAACAATACTGCTGATGAAGGAAAATTTATATATTCAAATTCTTCAGGCGTAACAATTAAAGTTTCATCAACTGCTGTTACTTATGATGAAAATGGATTTGCAGGTAAAGGTGAAATAAAGGACATTGAAGAATAAAGGTGAAATATGCGCAAAAAATTTCTAAAAATAATTTCGACTTTTGCAATATTACTTTTTCTTGTTTTTAATACAATGTATATAAACTCATGTAATACAGGTCAAAAACCTAATATGTCTTCAAACTTTTTAAGCCGTAGTACAGTTTTATATAAAAATATTAATAATAAAGATGTAAGCGTTGATTTGTTTTATCGTGTTCCTGACGAAGCTTACAACAACCCAAATGTTGCACAAGCAATTATGTTAAAACAATGTATGGATTATAAAACTAAATATCCTGAAAAAGATGTTACTATAACATTTACTTCCTATCACCTATCTATTGTTGCTAGTGTTTGTTTAGACCCTGATAGCGATGAATATGGAAAAATGAAATCTTTATACAATTGTGATTTTAAAGATGGATATTATAGAATTTCTTATCTACTTGTTAAAGCAGCAAAACTAGGCATTCACGTTACAGCAATTGGTCACATTGATGGCGCTGCTGTTTTACAAGAATCTGGTAAAGTTAAAGATTTAAATCATACACAATACTTCCTTGACCATATGGAAGATAACTGTTATACAGGCAATAAAAAAGTTAAAGACTTTTTAGTAGCTAGAACTACTGACTGGACTGCCGTTGGCGACAAGGCATCTGTTGATATGATGCACTTAAAAACTTGTACTGTTTCAAACTATATAGACAATAATGGTGTTGAACACGGTGCTGCAGTTTGGATTGGAAGTATAAATCTTGATGGTATTGATATGTATGGTAGCAATGGTAATGATTCTATTCAAACAGGTGCGTTAATAAGTGACCATGAAGAAATAAGAAGAGTTATAGTCAACCTTACAAATATTCTTGTAAACTACTGCAAACAAGAAGATGCTAGCTTATTTAGAGACAAAGTAATAAAAATGAATACCGAGCAAATAAGATTAATTAATGCTGGTAGAGAAAATGAAATTGACCCAGACAAACAAATAGTTTATTTAGGAACAAAAAAAGATAAAGTTTTTGAATTTTACTTCACACCTTTTGGTGGAAGTAACGAAAACTGGGATACTGAGTTAAATCCTTTAAGTAGATATATTAGCAAACTTTTACCAAGTGTTTCTGGTGATAATTACATTGAATTTATGTGGAATAATGTTAAATTTATTTCTACTTTTGGATTTGCAAAAACTATAGAAGATGTTCTTCAATACTCTTTTACAAATAACACTAACTTAAACAACAAACTTTATTTACGTTTAAACGGTATTGACACATCTAAATTTAAAAATTTAAAACAAGGAAAAAACATTGGTTTTTTAAGTATTAACCAAAAACTATCTGGTAACCACGCAAAAGATTTACAACTATCTTATGTTGAAAATGGTAAAAGACAATACGTTACAATGTTTTCTTCTTTAAACTTTCACTCAGGTGCAGTTTTTGGTCAACCAAATACAATATTGGTAATTAAAGAAACAAAAGAAACTGGCAATAATCTTTATGTAGATTTTGCAGGTTACACAGTACCAGGTTTAAACTTAGAAAGTTCTCGTATTCAACCTAGATTGATTTAATAAAACAAAAAAACAGTCTTAAAAAAAAGACTGTTTTTTTATTACTTTTTATAATTACTACAATCTCTAAACTGACCTTTTCTGTTGTGAATTTTAGTATCAGTTTTTTGATTTTTTGCAACAGTTTTTGCTACTTCAATAGCTTCTTTTTGAGTTCTTTTTACTTTGTATGCTTTTTTCGCCCCAGAACTTTTTACTTGCCAACCTTCTTCGTGTGGCATTATATGAATAGCCATATTTTCTTATCCCCCTTTTTATTAAAATATAAGTTATTCAATTTCGTTATTTTCTAAGTAATCTACAAGTTTTTTACGTAATTTATTTTCAACTATATTTGTATAAATTGAGTAAACAAACAATGCTGCAACCATTAAAAAGAATACTGGAAGAACAGAATTAAAAATTATAACAACTACAGGGGTTATCATTTGACCTACAATAATACCATCTTGACGAGCAAGTAATGTTTTGTTTGTGGCTGAAATAAATTTGCTTTTGACCATAAGTGAATCCATCATAAAGAATGAACATATTGAATAAGCAAAACCAAAAACAAAAATTAAGGCATAAACAGCAGCATAGTTTTGAATAAAAGGTATAATGCCTAACGGTAAAGCACAAACAACACCAAATATTGAGTTTAATGTATTAAGGTCAGCCTTTTTAGCAAATAAACCTACAACCAAATTACCTATTAAATTTGCAACTTGGAACATAGCTGTTAAATAACCTGCTTTTGCAAAAGTTGGAACATCAATAAACAAGTGTAATGTATACATATTTGTAAATGGATCAATTATGCAGAAAATTGTATAGAATAAAAAGTATTGAAGGATAAATGTTTTAACCATACTTTTTCTTTTTTGTCTAAGTGCTGGGTCTTTATCATATTCTACAGCAGCGTTTGATGTAAAATCTCTATTAAAACCACTTTTACTTTTATTTGCAAAAAAGTAAATAAATAAAGGTAAAACACTAACAATATAAAGTGATAAACTAAAAATAATTAATGCTGTTTGGTTCCAGTCAATAAACAAACCACCAGTAACACAAGCAACAATAGCACTAATTGATTCTACTACCCTAGTTAAAACAATGTTCTTTCCTGTTTTTTTCTTACTAGTATAATTAAGTAAAACACCATCTGCATTATTTTTAAATGATAAATTAACTCCATAACTAATTGTAACAAGAATTATACCCAAAACTAAAAAGTCTTCTAGGAATATAAGCGAAATGTTATAAATTAATAAAGGTAAAACTCTTAACATTAATGTTAGTTGTGGATATCTACCATACATCTTTTTAAAAATATGGTTTGCTAGTAACCTACATAAATTTTGACCAAACAAAAATAATACAGCTAGTCTTAAACTACCAGTTGCATTATAAATAATTAAAGGTATAAAAGTTCCCACTAAAGTTGTAGCAAAATTACCTACAAATTTGTGAATATTAAGTAATTTAAATTGCATTATTTTCTTCCTTAATATGCAGATTATACCAAACAAGAACTTTTTTTCAAAACAAACAAACTCTTTTTATACTTTGTTATTAAAAATATTTGTGATAAACTTTGTTTATTAAGGGGATAAAACAAATAATAAGATTAGGAAATATAAATGATATTGAACAAACAAACGTAATACGAAAACAAGTTAATGATTTACACGTATTAGGCGAACCAACAGTATTTAAAGGTTTTTCAAAAGAACTTGAAGAACATATTAAAAACTTTATTGATGATAAAACAAAAAGTTTTTTAGTGTATGAAGAAGACGGAAAAATTTTAGCTTATGCAATGATAGAGTTTGTTACAAAACCTGAAACAAGTTATAGGTACGAGCAAAAATATCTTGAAGTGCAAGAACTTGGAACTTTAGAAGGTTTTAAAGGCAAAGGCTACGGCAAACAAATTATGCAAAAAGTAGAAGAAATAGCTAAAGAAAACAACTTTAACCAAGTTCAATTAAATATGTGGAGTTTTAACGATACAGTTTTAAAATTTTACGAAAAAATCGGCTTTGAAAATTACAGAAAATATTTAAGAAAAAACATTTAAAAATGCTTTATTTTAGCGACTTTTACTAAAATATAATAAAAAAAATATACATATTAAAAAG
>JAFWWV010000178.1 GCA_017523305.1 Clostridia bacterium | reverse complement strand
CGCTTTGCAACGCATTATACGAACTTAGCAAACTATCACTATTTTTAAATTTACCTAAATTTTTGGAGCCATCAGCGTTTTGTGTTAAAGTTTGATTTTTTTGTAAATTCAAACCTATTTTACTTAACTCTAACTCTACCCCGTTTTTATTTTCTTCTTGAAGAACATTATCTTCCACCACTTGTTGCAAACCTTGTTTGCCTTGGCTGTTAAGAGTTAAATTTTCAACACTTAAAGGTTGTTCCAAATTAATTTTATTTTCACTCACTTTATTTCTCCTTTTTTTTAATAAAAGAATTTTTTTATTAAGCACAACAAAAAAGATTTATAAGGACTTATTTTTTTGCCTTATAAACCTTTTAGTGTTTTTTTTATGTTGTGTATTTTTATGTTTTTTTTATTTTGTAGAAATTTATCAAAATTAATCGAACTTGTTTTTATTTTGTCAATTTTGTTCTTTTTATATCGAACTTAATCGAAGTTTTTAGGTTTTAATTTTATTTGCTCGATTTTTACAAATTTTGCTCGATTTTGTTTTTTTTAGGTCGAACATTTTTGTTTTTTATCGAGTTTTGTTTTTTTATATCTATTTTATTTTTATTTTATCGATTTTATTCGAAATTAATCGAATTTTATAAAAATATGTTTAAATATAGTTTTTTCTTTTTTTTGTTTAACCTTCCAAACCCATAGTTGGTATTTCAGTTGGTTGTGGTTTTATTGTGCTTTCACCTAGTGTTGTTGGTTGTGGTGTAGGTTGTGTTGTTTCACTTAAAGTTGCAGGTTGTTCACCACTTACACTTTCACTTATAGATTGTTCTTCTTGTTGTTGCATTTGGTCTAGGTATAAAAGTTCGTCAGCGTTTAAAACAATTTCTTCGCCAGTTATATTTCCTTCTGCGTCAAAACCTTGAACGCTAAAATCATGTCCAGAACCTTTAAAGCCTTCTAAAATATCTTGAACTTCATAGTAAGCATCAACTGAAGATTTAAAGTCCTTTATCATACTTTTATCTTTTGGTCTAAATGGTTTTGAAGTAAAAAGGTCAGGATCAATTTGAGCCATACTTTTTACTTGGAACATTGTAAGCATACGAGTTGGATCGTTAGGATCTTTAGGAGTATCAATTTTATCGCCAATATGACGAACGGTTTTATCACGCATAAACGGAGATAAAACGCTGTATAAAATTTCACTGCCCATGTGTTCAGCCCTTGAAGTAAGCGACTTATCACACCAACTAACATACTCTGCACAAGCACGAAATCTGTGATCAGTCTGTTTTAAAATCGCCCTTTGTAGCCCCAGAACTTCACGGAAGGCAAATTGGTCGGCTGACCCTTCACTTGGCGAAGAAGCCCATTTAAACCTGTTAAACTCGTTCCTTGCAGTATAGTGAGATATAGTTTCCTTGTTTTCTGGAGCCATATTGTTAATTTGATCTAGGTGTTTAAACTCGTGCAAAGCAGTACGATAAAGCGAATAAATGCTAGTAGATTCTGCTACTTTTTTTGTAGTTAAAGCCATTGCAGAAAAACCTGCTTCGCTAATTCTACCACCAGCAATTCCACCCATATTTGAACCGTGAATAAAGCAAGTTTTTACCTTGCTAGAATCAAGCGAAAAAAGTTCGCAACAATATGCTTTTGTTAACTCCATAACCTTTTGAGCACACTCAAAACGCTCTAACAAAGTCATATCATTAAAGGTATCTTTGGTAGTTAAAATATGCTCTACTATTTGTTGTCTGTAAAAATCTAACTTATTT
>JAFWWV010000177.1 GCA_017523305.1 Clostridia bacterium | reverse complement strand
TATTAGCTTGTGCCCCTGAGTGTGGTTGAACGTTAGCGTACTTTGCACCAAAAAGTTCTTTTGCCCTTTCAATAGCTAAAGTTTCAACAACGTCAACGTGTTCACAACCACCATAATATCTCTTCGAAGGATAACCTTCGGCATATTTATTAGTTAAAATAGTTCCGTTAGCTTCCATAACAGTTTCCGAAACAAAGTTCTCTGAAGCAATTAATTCAATTTTGTTTCTTTGACGACCCAACTCACCCATAACAGCTTTATAGAGTTCTTCATCATTTTTTTGCAATAGTTCATAAGCTTTCATAAATTTGTAATACCTCCTTGAAAAACAGAACTAACTATATTTTATATCTTTATTACAATTACAACAAATAAATATCAATACTTTTTAAAATAAAAAAAAGACCAATTATAAATTGGTCTTTCATTATAAAATTATAAATTAAGCTTCTTGTGGTCCTTGTGCAGGTTGCATTGGTGTATAAGGAGTTCCTTCATATTCTTTTCCTTGATCAAACAATCTTCTTAAAGATTCATCTGCAAATGTACCATTTTTATCACAAGCTGAATAAGTATCTGCTTCGTTATTTGGGTACCAGTCAAGTTTATCTGCACCTTCTGCTTCCCAAGCTTGAACTTGTTCTGGTAATGAAAGTTCTGGATTGAATGGGAACATAACAATACCACCTTCCATTAAAGTACCTTCGTAACCACCCCATCCTGGAGGAAGAAGTGTAATACCTTCATCGCCAACCATTTCTTTAGGTAAAGCAACAGAAGCCATAACTGAACCTTTTGCATAAGGGTCTTTAACAAAGTGACCACCAATTTGTTTTGGATAGTTTTTCATAAATTTTGCTAAACCCATATCATATGTGTTTGTGTTACCATTTTCATCAATAACTGGTTCGCCATTTTTATCTAAAGTTGTTAAAAGAACCATACCTTCTGTAAGAGTAATTTCTTTTTCAACCTTTCCATGACTATATACAGTATGAGTTCTTCCTGCTTCTTCAGCAGTTACTGTATGAGCATCAACAGCTACACTTTTAGCACAAACTGTAGGTGTGATTTCTCCTGCTTTAATACCATTCATAATATGAGTAAATAAAGCTGCGTTTCTTTCTTCAATAGGTAAATCTTGAATTGCCATAATAAACATCTCCTCTTTTTTAAAACATATAAATATGTTTGTTATGCTTGAATTTTACCACAAAATACACTAAAAATCAATTATTATTAAAATATTATGTAATTTTGCACAAAAAAATAAATTTAATTTAATCATATTATTGTTCAATTTCAGTTTCTATTATAATTGGTTTTTCAACCTTTACAGGTTTGATTTCTGTTGCAGTAGCTTGGGTACTATCTAAACTTTCACTTGTAGTTTCTTCGGCAGAACTTCTCATACAAACTTTTTTATAAGAATCTGCTATTATTTGGTCTAAATCACCTTCTAAAACTTCAGGTCTTAATATTTCTGGATTACTTTCAATTAACCCTTCAACTAATTCTCTTGCATCTAAAAAACCATAATCGTTTCCATATAAAGATTCAGCTTTTTCGCCGGAAGCACCTTCAACATTACTCATAATTTTCATATTTAAACCCATATTATGAGACCTTTGTATAATATCACTTACAATTGAACCACCAGCAATTGCAACAAGCATACCATCATTATCTGCCAAATGTTGCAAAACTGTATCAGGCAAATCAAACCAACGACCTGCAGGTTTACCATTTAACGTAGGAATCATTGCATGAGTAATTGTATTTGCTTCAATATTATTCGTATCTGTTTGAATAGCTTCTTCAGTAAGTGTACCCAAAACAACTAATTGATTATTAGGATTTTCTCGATTATAACTATTTGCACTTATGTGAGCTTCTCTTTCAACACCATGGTTTGTTCCACCAGTAACTAAATAAGCCTTTTCAGGATCAATACAATTAGTTAAAACTTCTAGTGCAACTTGAATTCTTTCAACATTTTCGGGACTAATATTCGGCCAATGCTTATGTGAAGAACCGGTAATCATAATAGGCATTTTACCTGAGATGGCACTCTCAATTTCAGATAAATCAGTTTCAGCACCACTATGACCAATTAATCTAGAAAGAGATTTTTGAACTTCGATTTTCTCCAATTTATATTTTTCTTCTACCGCCGCAGTATAACAAGGAGAACCATCTCTGTAACATATAGCTAGTCCTTCTTCAACAATATCTAAATCGCATTTTTTATGTTGAGAAAATCTTGTTCTTGCTCTATCTTTAATTGTTTTTTCGGTTTTTGCTATTTTTTTAAAATCATCTACAGTTAATCCTGCTTCATAAGCCAAAATCATTTCTTGCCCCAAGTCAGTAGAATAAATACCCCTTCCATCTGTTCCTAAAACAACTTGAACACCAGCATCTATATAAGATTTAATTGGAATTTCATTTAAACTATTAATATTATTTAGAGACAAATTAGAACTCATGTTAAATTCAACAACAGGTTTAATCATTTTACATAAATCTAACATTGACATATCTCTAGTTCTTTCAGCTTCATCCCAAGGTGCAGGTTCATTAAAACCATAAATACCATGACCTAATCTTACTTGTGGGAAAGGCAAATCTTTTTTTGTTCCTTGTGACAATTCAAAATGAGCTTCTTCTACAGCCAATAAAACATCTCTTGCGTTTGCTTTAAATAAAGGGTTTTCACCTGCATGAACCCTAATTACAAAATTTGGGTCGTTTTTAATTGCATATTTAGCTAAATCCTTAATGTTTGAATAAAACTCTCTTGTTGAATTTGTTTCATGTCCCATAAAGTCACACCCAACAACATAAGGACTTTGAGCCATAATTTGTAATCTATCAACTTCATCTTGGTTCCATTCCTTATCAGAATGTCTCCACATAGCACCTAAAAATCTAATTTGAACGCCTGTTTCTCTTTCAATTGTAGGCATAAATTCATCTAGAAGTCTTAATTGATTAACATCTGATATTATAGAAGACAATGACAATTCCAAATAATCAACACCACTTTGCTTAGAATCTTCTGCAATAGCTCTCAAAATAGGAATAAACATATCCTTATTTTTAGTTAAGGGACCTCTCATTGCATAAATATCTTCCATTTTATTAAAAGTTTCTTGCTCTGAAGTATCAATTTTCATAGAGTTAACTAGCAATTGCTTATTTTGTGAATTTGAAATAATATCTTCTAATGCATACATTCCACTTTCATCAGGTTGATAAAATGAATATTGTATTCCTGCCTTATCTAATAGGTATTTAGGAAATTTAATGTTTCTACCAATACCACATTCTATCAACTTTGCTGGTGGTAGCGCACCTGCAAAGTGGGTATGTAAATCCGTTGATAATTTTGGTAGTTGTTTTTCAAATCTCTGAAAAGGCAACGCTTCCGTTCCTTTTCCACGAGCAAAAAGTCTTGTTTCAAAAGAAGTCAAAGAATTTATTGTAGATACTGTATCATCCTTTTTACTTACAGAGACATACGGAGTCCCATTTAAACTAACAGTATATTTATTTCCTTTTGATTCTAAAGAAGAAATCGCAGAAATATTTGACACTAATCGCTGCGAATTTCTTAAATTAGAATGATTAGAACTAATTAATAATCTTCCGCTATCAGTAATCTCACCTATTAAAGAATTATCACTATTCAAATAAAAAACAGACATAAGATTTATCTCCTAATATCTTAAAGATAACAGAAAAAACAAATAATGTAAATAAAACTATAAATTAAAAATAATTGCAACAAAAAAATGAACACGTATAAAAAGCGTTCATTTTTATCTATATCATTTGTTGCTTGGTTTTGAATATTATAAAAAATATCTTTTTTAAATTTAATTGGTGGAGTTCAACCAAGCTAAGTTGAACACCTAAAAGGTTATAATAAAAAAAGTTATTTTTAACAAGAAAAAAGTAATTTTTTAATTTTCTAACTTTAAGCTTTTCTCAATATAATCTAAGATACCTCTATCATAAGCATCCCACCAATCTATAGTTAAGAAAACTTTTTTATTTTCTTTTAGCCAATCTTTAACAATTACAATTAAATGGTTTAACTCATCATTTGAATGTAAAAAATGAATATCATCAACAATTAAAACATCTCCAAACTTATACTTGTTAAAATATTCAAACAAATTACTCTTTGTCAGGGCTTGCAAATAATCATATATTAGTTCTTCTGCATTATGTCTATTTATAATTAAAGTCTTATTATTAAAATAGTTTAAAACATTTTTAATTTCTAAAGCATCATTATCTGGATAATATTTATAAATACCTAAATTATCATTAATTGAAAAATCAAACATTAAATCACATCCTCATAATTTATGATATAAAAAAGAATGTCCGTTTTTTAGGACATTCTTTTCCTTTGTTTATAAATCACAACAATTTATATAAATAATTTAATTTTAAAGAATTACTAATTCAATAAAGAGTGCTAAAAACTTTAATAAAAAAACTAAGTTGAACACTTTTTACTAGGTGTTCAACTTAGATTTGTCTTGTGTGTGATTACCTATTTTAATACAATTTGCGTACACCTTGTCAAAATTTGCGTACAGTTAAACTGAGTGACAAATTGGAATTTGTCAATATCGATTACCATACAAAACTTTCGCTTTTTCGGTATATTTCTTTACAAACTCGGTCTTTGCGTTTGTATAAGCATCCCTGTTATGTTCGTACTTTTTCCATAAATTTAATTTCAAATCTTCGTATTCCTTGGCTACATCCGAATGCTCTATGAGATAATCCCTGAAATACAATTCGCTGTTATCTCCTGCATATCTCAAGTGCAAATGAAATACTCGCTTGGCAAATCCACTCTCCGTATATCCTTTATTAAAGGACATACCGTTTTCACTTTGCGACATACAAATATAACCGCAATTTATTATGTCTGCTTTGTAACTAAGCAAACTTCTCCCTTTTGGAATCTCCACAAGAATATCTACAATGGGTTTTGCCCAAATAGAAGGAATAGCGGTGCTTCCGATATGGCTGATTCTCTCACCCGAAGAAAAGGCATTTTTCAATAGATATTCTTCTTCACGATACCATTCTTCCCAATAATCTTTATGTTCTTCTAAGAAGATTGGGAACAGCAACCAAAGCTCTTCCAAACTCATTTCTGATAATTTCTTTCCCATTATAAGCTCCGTTAAATTCTTATTTATCGCTGAATTTATTATAGCACATATTTCGCATTTTTTTCAATGCATTCGCTTACCGTATAACGAAAAAACTTTCGTTCCGTTGATACACCTATCGTCCCGTTGATAAGGCTTTCGTTTCGTAGTTATTATATATAAAAAAAAGAGCCTTGCAAAAGTGCGGTTAAACACTCCTACAATGCTCTGCTGTTTAATTACAGAAAGGAACTAACTCCCTTTATGCAAAGAAAAAAAAGGTTCAATACTTTTGTATCAAACCTTTGCTTTTCTAATGGTGGAGGTGAGGAGAATTGAACTCCTGTCCAAAATAGCAATTGCAAATCTTTCTATCGAGAACAGGTATTTTAAAATTTAATTTTTAATGCAAAAATACCAATACACTAAAAACGAGTTTGTAAAGTAAAATTATTTAGCCAAACACTAAATAAAGTTTTCTCATATAACTGACGCTTAATAGGGGGCTATGAGAAAACCCATCTATTAAACGGCTAAACTAAGCAGCAACTGCTAAATTAGCTTTAAAATTGTTGTTTGCATTTAAGCATTTTTTCTGTTTTTAATGTAGCAGAAACTACACCTCGCTTAACTTGCCCTTCAACTACCCTGTCGAAACCGTTGCACCCCCGTAAAAAAACATAAATGCAACTTTTTTAATAAATTAGACGTTTAAGAATTTAAATATCTTTCAGTTTCACGCTTGATATCTTGTTCCTTTTTATCATCTTTTTTATTAAATAATTTTTTACCCTTGCAAAGACCAATTTCTAATTTTAATAAATCATCTTTTAAATATGCTTTTATTGGAACAATTGTTAAACCTTTTGTTTCTACCTTTTGCTTTAATTTTAAAATTTCTGATTTATTTAAAAGTAAAAGTCTATCTCTATCAGGTTTTGGAGAAAAATTATTTGCTGTTTGGTAACTTTTAACAAAACTGTTTTTTAAAAAAACTTGATTTTGTTTTATTAAAATAAAACTTTCGTTTAAAGTCATACCATTTTGTCTAATTGATTTTATTTCACTACCCTTTAAAACAATACCTGCTTCATAGGTTTCTAAAATAAAATAATTAAAATTTGCAAATTTGTTACTAGCAACTACTTTCATCTTTTTATTTTACCTTTCTCCAAAAATTATTTTACCATATAAGTAGAAAAAATCAAATAGTAAATTCTAAAAAAAAGATACTGCCCTTTTATATTAGACAGTATCTTTTATTTTTTTTATAAAAATTATTGAACAGTTTCTTCAACTACTGGAATAATTTTTGGTTCAATACCACTACCAACAAACTCAGGTAATTTTAATTGACCTACTAAATCTTCGTTCATTTCGTTTTCTTTATTTTCTTCAAAATAACTTAATATTTGTTCAACTGGTGCTTGTGTTGCTTCCGTAGTAGGTTGACCTGCACCAAAACTTGTTACCACTTCAGCAAAACTAAATTCGTCGCTAGTAACTGGTTCACCAAAACTAGTTACACCACTTTGCTCTTGTCTTAGTTCTCTTATTTTTTCTTCGTATTTTTGAATTTTCTTTTGATAGAACTTTTCTTTTTCTTCATAAAATGTTTTAGCTTTAGTATCAACAATTTCTTTTACTTTAAAACTTGTTGTTGCAAGTTCTTTAACATCAACGCTTTGCTCTTCAACATTATTTTTTAAAAATGAACACATTAATTGGTTTAAATGAGTGTTGTTTTCGCTACCATCTCTAAAATATCTTTCTAAACCACGGCTATCTGTGTAGACAAAAGCTGTGATAAGTTCGCTAAAAGTTGTTGGCCTAAAATATCTAACAGAACTATCTTCTGGAGTCATACCATCTTGCCATAAACCAATAGCACTTAAAACATTGTTAGAACCATCTTTTGTCATGAGTTTTACATCGTTTGAAACAAAAACAACGCCATCTTCCATTTGTTTAGGGTAACCACTGTTTTGACTTCTTGAAACAAGAATACTGGTAAAAACCATTTGTCTTTCAATTGCTTCTACTTGTGGGTTTGATAAATTAAACTTTTTTAAATTCATTTAAATTATTCTCCGTTTAAAATTTACTAACGAAATTATACCAACTACACAAAAACAAAACAATAGGCACTTTTAACAAATAAAAAAGGCTACTATTATTTAAAATAGTAACCTTTGTTTATTTTTTTTATTAGTTTTTTATTTATTTTTTTTGATTTAATTTTTTAACAATTTCAAAGTTGATTTTTCTTTCACTTAAATTGCAGTCAGCAACTTCAACAACTACCCTTTCGCCAATTCTGTACATATTTTTCTTGCCAGATAAAGTTAAAGTGCGTTCATCAAAATCATAAAAATCATCATTTAAAGTTGAAACACTTACAAAACCTTCGCAAGTATTATCAAGTTCAACAAAGAATCCCCTTGCGTTTACACCGTTAATAATACCTTCAAATTTTTCACCAATAAATTGTGACATATATTCACATTTTTTATAGTCGGTAATTGCTCTTTCAACATCTTCAGCGTTCTTTTCCATTTCGCTAGATTTCATAGAACTTTTAACAACAAAATCTTTCATTTTTGGTGAAGTAATATAAGTAATATTATTGTGTAAATATTCTTTAATAATACGGTGAATACATAAATCAGGGTATCTTCTAATAGGTGAAGTAAAGTGGCAATAATAAGTAAGTGCTAAGCCAAAGTGACCTAAACATTTTTCCATATATTTTGCCTTTTTTAAAGACCTAAGCATAATCATATTAACAACAGTTGCAATAGGTAAATCTGCAACAGATTTTAATATTTTTTGAAGGTCAGTTGGCATAATATCTTTTTTATCTAAGTTAAACTTTACTCCAAGTGAAGAAATAAAGTTAAAGAAACTTGCCATTTTTTCACTATCAGGTTTTTCGTGAACACGATAAACAAAAGGAATTTTAGCATCTTCAAACTTTTTAGCAATAACTTCGTTTGCAATAACCATAAAGGTTTCAATAACCTTTGTTGATTTAGTAGTACTACGCTTTACAATATCTATAGGTTTGTTTTGGTCATCAACAATAACTTTGCTTTCTGGTAAATCAAAATCCAGTGAACCAAGTTCCCTTCTCTTTTTATCAAGAAGTTGAGAAAGTTCGTACATATCAAGTAAAACGTCTTTAATATCTTTTAACCTTTGTTGAGTTTCAGAGTTACCTTCAATAACTTCTAAAACTTCGTCATAATTAAGACGATATTTGCTGTTAATAATACTTTCAAAAACTTCACTTTCAACAACACTACCTGAAGCATCAATTTTCATAATAACACTAAGGGCAAGTCTATCAACATTAGGGTTAAGTGAACATATACCATTTGAAAGTTGTTTTGGTAACATAGGTATAACTTGATTTAAAAAGTATATACTTGTACCCCTTTCAAAAGCAGATTGATCTATACGAGAGTCGTACCTTACATACTCGCCAACGTCAGCAATGTGAACACCTAAAACATAGTTACCTTTGTTGTCGCGAGTTAATGAAATAGCGTCGTCTAAGTCTTTTGCATCTTGACCATCAATAGTAAAAGTTAACCAATCTGTTAAATCTCTACGGTGCTTATAATCTTCTTTTTTAATTTCTTGTGGAATATTGTTTGCATCTTCCAAAACACCTTGTGGAAATTTATCTATAATTTTATATTGTTTTAATAAACATTTAATATCATTACCCACTTCGTTAGGATCACCAATAACTTCAGTTACCTTACCTGCTGGGTTACCACTTTTAAAGTTAACAAGTTCTACAACAACTTTATCTCCGTCTTTAGCACCGTTAATGTTTGCAGTATCAATAAAAATATCTTTTTCAAAACCTTTTTTATCTGCCCTAACATAACCATAACTTTTAATACGTGTAAAGGTTCCAATAATAACATCATCAGACCTTTTTAAAATTTTTAAAACTTTACCTTCACGCTTTTTGTTACCTACTTCGCCCGATAAAATTTTAACTAAAACATAGTCACCATCTAAACTATTAAGTAAGTTTTTGCGTTGAACAAAAATATCGCCTTCTTCATTTAAAACAAAACTATAGTTATAGCCTGAATAACTAACTTTACCTTTAACTAAACCAAGGCTAGCGCTTGAAGCATATTTGTGCTTTGTAAACTCAAAAATTTCGCCTTCTTTTTCAAGTTCAACTAAAGCAGCCATAACTTCTTCTTTATCTTTTTTAAGTGTAGAACTTAAAATATCGGCTAATTTACTTAAGCCTTTGTGATTTATAAATTTTTTATTTAATACTTCTAATAATTCTTTCTTTAAATTTTCCATATTTTTAGTTTATATTAATTGCCTTTTAAAGTCTAATAAAAAAAAGATGTTTTAAACTAAAACACCTTTTTATTTTTTAAATTAACTCCATAAACTATTTGGGTAAATAGCTGTAAGGATAAAGAAAATAACAACAGCAACTGCAATAAAAATTGAAACAATAACTGTAGCTTTTTTAATTCTGCCTTCTCTATTCATACCTTTGTTTTGAGAATAATAAGTATCTTTAATACCAGTAATTGTATTTGTTGTACCATTATCGTCTGAGTTTTGCATTAAAACAAAAACAATTAAAGCAACAGCAGCAATAAGAATTAAAACCAACAAAATAAATTTAATAACTGGAAATGAATTTACAACCCAATTAGGTAAAAGAGAATTTCCTAATAAATTAAACATAATAACTCCTTTTTATAACTTTCAAAAGTTTAGCATAAATAAAAGTAAAAATCAACTGAAAGTATTTTCCTATTAAACATCGATCTTTTTTGCCAATATTTGATAAATTTAATTTGTATATAAAAGCATTACAACTGAAAAGAACATTGCAACACAAGTAAGATATCTCATACTTTTATAAACTTTTTCGCCATTATCTTTTAATAACTTATACAAAAAAAATGAACCTAATATAAAACAAACAGAGATTATAGAAGACCTAAGGTCGTAAAAAAAGTTTGCCCTTATTACTTCCCATAAGTTTTGTAAAGTTTCCATAAAATTTTCCACCCTTGCAAATACTTAAATTTTTAACATAAGTATAATACAATAAGTGGAAAATTTTTTCAATACCAATTTTTAATTAAATAGTTTTTTTTAACTATTATTTTTTACTTTTGCAAGCTTTTGGTTTAAAAGCTTCAACAATTTTTAAGAATTTTTCAGGAACTAAACTTGCTCCACCAACTAAAGCGCCATCAACACCTTCAAGTTTAGCAATTTCTTTACAATTGTTTTCGTTAACACTACCACCATAAGTTACCATAACTTCTTTAGCAATTTCTTCGTCGTACATTGAAGCTAAAACATTTCTAACAACTTTTAATGTTTCAATAATTTCAACATCCATAGCTGTTACGCCTGTACCAATTGCCCAAACTGGTTCGTAAGCAATAATAATGTTTTTAAGTTCGTTAGCGTAAATTGATTTTAAACCTTCAGTAATTTGTCTTTGTAAAACTTGTTCTGTAAGTTGATTTTTTCTTTCATACATAGTTTCACCAATACAGAAAACACAAACTAAACCACTTTTTAAAGCTCTTAAAATCTTTTTATTAACAACTTCATCAGTTTCGTTATAAATGCTTCTTCTTTCGCTGTGACCAATAATAACAGCATCAACACCAAGGTTTGCAATCATATCAGCACTAACTTCACCAGTGTAAGCACCTTTTTCGTTTTCGTTCATATTTTGAGCAGCAATCATAATGTTGCTTTTCTTTGTTTTTTCAACAGCTGTTTTAAGTGAAGTGAAAGGTACACCTAAAATAATTTTTGTTTCTTTGCCTTCAACTGCAGGAACTAACACCTTTAGGTATTCTTCAACTTCAGCATCAGTTTTATTCATTTTAAAATTTGCCATTGCATATTTGTTTCTCATTTTTTATTCTTCCTTTTTTTTATTACTTTTTTGTTTTTTAAAATTACAATTTTTAAAACATAGGTTTACCTGTCATTTCTTCAGGAATAGCAATATCTAACATTTTAAGTAATGTAGGAGCTATATCTGCAAGAGAACCTTGTTCACGCAAATTCTTTTTAGGATTTTCTGCGTCAAATAAAATAAATGGAACAATTGCTGTTGTATGAGCAGTGTTTGGAGAACCATCTTCATATTGCATCATATCAGCATTACCATGGTCAGCAGTAACAATACCTTGACCACCTTTTTTAAGAACTGCATCAACTACCCTTTTTACACACTCGTCAACAACTTTTGTTGCCTTGTTTGCAGCTTCTTTCACACCTGAGTGACCAACCATATCGCAGTTAGCAAAGTTAATTGCAATAAAATCATATTGGTCATTTTCAATAGCTTCAAGAGCTTTCTCTGTAATTTTTTCTGCACTCATTTCAGGTTTGTTAGCATAACTTGCCATTTTTTCTGAATTAATTAAAATTCTATCTTCCCCTTCGTAAGTATCTTGCTTACCAGAGTTAAAGAAGAAAGTTAAGTGTGCATATTTTTCAGTTTCTGCAATTTTAACTTGTTTTAAACCGTTATTTGATAAAACTTCGCTTAAAATATTATTTGAAGTTTCGGTTTTATAAGCAATGTAAACTTTTTTAAAGTTTTCGTCATACTCGGTCATTGTAATAAATTTAAGTTGAAGGTCTTTAACAAAGTCAAGGTCGTTATCTTCAACCATAACATAAGCAAGTTGTCTTTCCCTATCAGCCCTAAAGTTGTAAGAAATAACAACATCTTCTTTTTGAATTTTTACAATAGGTTCGCCGTTTTTTGTTAAAACAATAGGTTTTACAAACTCGTCAGTTTCGCCATTGTTATAAGCTTGGTCAATACCATCTTCCCAATTTTCAACTTGGTTACCAACGCCATCAACCCAGCAATCATAAGCAATTTTGTTTCTATCCCAGTTTTTATCTCTATCAAGAGCATAAAATCTACCAATAATAGTAGAAAGAATACCTACGCCACAAGTTTTGATATAATCTTCTACTTGTTTAATGTATTTTTTTGCACTTTTTGGTGGAGTATCTCTACCATCACAAATAAAGTGAACATAAACATCTTTAAAATCTTTTTGTTTGCAAAGGTCAAGTAAAGCAAACAAGTGATTAATGTGAGAGTGAATACCACCATCACTAGGCATACCAACAAGGTGTAAAGCTTTGTTATTTTTTTTAGCCTCGTCAATAGCCCAACATAAAGTTTCGTTTTTAAAGAACTCTTTATTTTCAATTTCTCTATTAATTCTAACTAAAGGTTGATAAGTTACCCTACCACTACCAATAGTCATATGACCTACTTCGCTGGTTCCTGCTTGACCAGTAGGAAGACCAACATATTCTTCACTAGCCCTTAAGGTAGCATAAGAATATTTTTCTTTTAAAGCCCTTAAGTTAACAGTGTTTTCTTCAACAATACCACTTTGGTTTAAGTTTGTTGGAACACCAAAGCCGTCCATAATAATAAGTGTTGTTAATTTTTTGTTCATTTTAAACTCTCTTTTTTTAGGTTTTATATTAATTAGTTTTTAAAACGATTATTTTTTAGCTTTAGGAGCAGCCTTTTTTGCTGGGGCTTTTTTTGCTGTTTTTGCTGGAGCTTTTTTAGCACAACATTTTTTGTCTGCACATTTTTCGCAAGTTTTTTCTTCTTTACCTTCGCCAAGTTCTTCAATAATATCTACACCTGGTAAAACTTTACCTTCAAGCATTGATAAACTTGCACCACCACCTGTTGAAATGTGGCTAACTTCTTTAGCATAACCAGATTTGATAACAGCTGAAGCACTATCGCCACCACCAATAAATGAAAATGCTTTTGTTTTGCCAATAGCTTTAGCAATTTTGTTTGTGCCTTTAGCAAATTTTTTGAACTCGAAAACGCCTAAAGGTCCATTCCAAACAATAGTACCAGCGTTTTTGATGTATTTTTTAAATAATTTAATAGTTTTTGGACCAATATCCATACCCATATAGTCATCAGCAATTTGACCTGCTAAGAACTTTTTAGGTTTACTGTCGTTAGAAAATTCTTTTGCACCCAAGTTATCAATAGGTAAAACAAATTCAACATTGTTTTTCTTTGCTTTTTCAATTAATTCTTTAGCAAGAGTAATTTTTTCTTCATCTACTAAAGATGTACCTACATTACCACCCATTGCTTTTTGGAATGTGTAAGCCATACCACCACCAACTAAAATAGTGTCAGCTTTGCCAATTAAGTTTTCAATTACAGGAATTTTATCTTTAATTTTTGCGCCACCTAAAATAGCTACAAATGGTTTTTGTGGAGCTTCTAAAATTTGGTTAATAACTTTAATTTCTTTATTCATTAAAAAACCAACAGCGTTTGGTAAAAGTTTTGCAACGCCATATGTTGAAGCGTGCTTACGGTGAGCTGTACCAAAAGCGTCGTTAACATAAAGGTCAGCAAGAGAAGCTAATTCTTTGCAGAATTTTTCATCGTTAGCTTCTTCTCTTTCATCAAATCTTAAGTTTTCAAGTAAAACAATTTCGCCTTCTTCCATTGCTTTAACTTTTTCTTTTGCATCTTTACCAACAGTATCTTCAGCAAAAGTAACTTTGTTTTTTAAAATCATAGCAAGTCTATCTGCTACTACTTTTAATGAGTATTTTTTGTCAACGCCTTCTGGTCTGCCAAGGTGAGAACAAATAATAAGTTTTGCACCATTTTCACACAAATAGTTGATTGTTGAAAGTGATTCTAAAATTCTTGTATCGTCAGAAATTTCTCCTGTTTGTTTATTTAGTGGAACATTAAGGTCAAGTCTTAATAAAACCTTTTTTCCTTTTACATCTAATTCTTTAATTGTTCTTTTCATTTTATCCCCCAATAGTTTTTTTATTTAGCTAAATAAAAACAAAAGATTTATGTAAGCATAAACCTTTAATTTAATAATATTATTTTATCAATTTTAATTTTTTTTGTACATTAATTCACAAACATTTTCAGTTTTTTTTGTTATATTTTTATCTTTTAAACACTTTATTGTGTTGTTTAACCCTAAAAATATTAATTTGTTAAAAAATTTGTTATCTAAAAAAACTAAGTTTTCACAAATTTCATCATTATCAATACCAATTGTTAAATCAATTTTATTTAAGTCTACCCTATATTTTGTTTTTATGTCATACAACTCAAAATAAAACAAAACTAAAAATTTAAAAGAGTTAAAACATATCTCACACCTTTTTTGACTAAAACTTTCACCAAAAATATTTTTAACTTCTCCACCTACAATGTATAAACCATTTAAGTATTTTCTATTAGAAAAATTAATGTAAAATGTCATTATAAAAGCACATTTATCTTTCTTACTTTTTTGCTTTAAAAAATTTAAAAAACTATAAAAACTACGACTTAAAAATGTAAAAGTTTTGTTAGTAAACCCAAATATAATTAACTTGTTTTTTGCCTTTATTTTGCTTAATAAAAATTTGCTTTTTTTAATACTTTCAAATTTTAAAAAATCAATAACCATTTCACTTTCATACTATTAATTTTTTTTGATTATTGTGTTTTTATTAAATACTAACAAATATTAGTTGTTTTAAAATTTTTATGCTATATTGTTTTTATAAAAGGAAAATTTACAAATGGCAAAAGTAGAAGTTTTAAGATGTACCAGTTGTGGTTCAAATAAAGTTAAAGATATAGGTGGTGGCATAGGTAGATGTGAACATTGTGAAAGCACAATGTTGCTACCAAAAAAGAATCAAGAAATTGTTTCACTACTTAACGCAGCATACATATATCGTGAAAACTTTAATTACGATTTAGCAATAAAAAGTTACCAATATGTGTTGGAAAAAGATGCCCAAGAACTATCTGCCTACGAAGGCATTTTGCTTGCTGAATATGGTATAGAATATGTAAAAGATAGTTACACCAATAAACTAATACCAACCTGTCATAGAGCACACTTTAAAAGCATTTTAGAAGATGATAACTATAAAGCACTTTTAACACTAGCAGATGACGAACAAAAAAAAGTTATCGAACAAAAAGCGCTTGAAATTGATAAACTGCAAAAAGCCATTGAACGCCAACTTAAAAACGAAGAAAGTTACGATATATTCATCTCCTACAAAGCAACCGATAAAAATGGCGAAAAAACCGAAGATAGTTTAATAGCAAGAAACATCTACGACGAACTTACCAAGAAAAATTATAAAGTTTTCTTTTCAGAAAAATCACTTGAAGATAGACTTGGTAGCGAGTATGAACCAATAATATTTAAAGCTCTTCACACTTCAAAAATATTTATTTTAGTTGGAACAAGCAAAGAACACATCGAATCAAACTGGGTACGCAACGAGTGGTCAAGATTTTTAGATAGAATTAAAAACGAACCACAAACTTTAAATGGCAACAACTTCATACCTGTTTTTAAAGATATGAACCCATATGATATGCCAAAAGTAAACAATAGTTTTGTTCAAGGTGTAGATGCAAATAAATTAGGTTATGCCCTAACAGTAGTTGACGGCGTACAAAAAATATTAAAACCAGAAAAAGATAAAAAAGTTTTAGATGTTTTAGATAATATAGAAAACATTGAACAATTTGAAAAAATAAGAAAACAACGCAAC
>JAFWWV010000176.1 GCA_017523305.1 Clostridia bacterium | reverse complement strand
ATGTAACTTAAAATGTGATGGATGTTGTTATTTATTTAATAAATATAAAGATGGAGAGTTTTTAGATGCAGATAAAATTATTGCAAATATGAATAAAATTAAACCATCATTAGAGAAATATAGAACGATATCTGTAATTGGCGGAGAAACATTTTTATATCCTGATTTGGTTAAAATATGTAATTATATTAAAGATTTAGATATAGACCAATGTGCAATATTTACAAACGGAACTATATATCCAAATTATATAGAAGAATTATGTAAAACAATGAATAACAAATTCCATATAATAATTGGAGGATATGGTAATGAAACAGTAAAAAAGAAATTATGCGACATATTTACTAAATATAATATAAGTCACGTTATTAGACCAGACGATGATGATTGGATAGAACACGGCGATTTCATAGACCATAAAGAACCAAAAATAAAATTTTGTGATTTTAGATATTTAACATTAATGAAAGATAGAATATATGCTTGTGGAAGATTTGCTCAAGCTGTAAATCTAGGGTTAATAGATATTAAAAATATGACACAGGATGAATATATAGACATCAATGATAAAGATATTCTAGTGAAAATAGACAAAATGATGGAAGAATCATATTATAAATTTACTAGCACTTGTAAATATTGTTTACGAGGAACTAAAAGAGGAATAAATAGAACTCAAGGTTCCTAATTAATATTGCTCCAGGAGCTCGTTTGGTAGAGCAATCGGCTGTTAACCGAAAGGTTACAGGTTCGAAGCCTGTCTGGAGCGCCAAAATTATGTGGGTATCGTTTAATGGTAGGACTTCAGCCTTCCAAGCTGATAATGTGAGTTCGATTCTCATTACTCACTCCATATATGCCGGATGACGGGTCGTGAGTCCGACCACCGGCTCCAAATTGATAATATTAGGTTTTAACTTTGATGCAGAAACGTATGGAGCAACTGCTGATAGCTCAATGACACTAACGAGACTAATAGAATAAGTTAAGTAAAACGTAGGGTGTGTATAGAATGTGTGGTCGACCCTTTACTATACAAGCGTTATCCTATTTATATATAGAGGTATAGTTCAGTCGGTTAGAGCGCTGCTCTGATAAGGCAGAAATCGTAGGTTCGAGTCCTACTACCTCTACCATTATTATTGCCAGGTAGTCAAGCGGTAAGACACTAGACTTTGACTCTAGGATGCACTGGTTCGAATCCAGTCCTGGCAGCCAATTATAAAATACATCAAGAAAGGGGTTTTGGTTATGGGTAAAAGAAAAGGCAGTTCTGGTTCAGGTGAAGGACATTATATCATTACTCAAGCTAATTTAGATAAAAAAGGTAAAACTAACAAAAAGTTAAAAAGAAATCCTATGGCATCTAAATATTTAACAGCTAAGGGTAAAGAAATAAAAGAAGCAGCTGAAGCATATGCAAAAGAACATTTCAAAAAAGGTCGTAAATATAGAAATAAAGAGGTATGAAATTATGAAAACTGTTTTTGTTGATTTAGATAATACGCTTGCTTTAAATGAAACTTGTGATGATGTTCCCTATACAAAAGGTTTGTATTTAAATAAAAAACCTATTAAAGAGATAATTCATTTAGTTGATTATTATTATAGAGATATTGCTAATATAATTATCATAAGTAGATATGTTGGAGGAGAAGATGGCAAACAAGAAAAAATAAATTGGATGAGAAAACATCTTCCAAAATCATTTCTAATTAATTCTCCATATTTAATTGCAAGTGATGATATTAAAACAAAAGCAGATTATATCAATGAATATTCTATATCTAATAATATGAAATTAGAAGATTGTACTATTATTGACGATAAAAAAGAAATATTACAACAATGTAAAAAAATAGGGATAAAAGCATTATATCCTCAACAATTAATAGTTAGATATGAGGAGGAATTAATTAATGATTAAACTTAACAGATATTTAAGAGAACTTGGCGTAGATGAAAAGAATTTTTATTTTAGACACGATGATGATAGATATATTCCAGACGAAGATACCGGCATCCCAAATTCACATACTTGGAGTATGGATGGAGTTTTGGCAATGATTATATATACTTATCTAAGAACATTTAAAGATACAAAAAGATGTGCCTATCCAGCAAGATTGACTGAAGAAAAATGGGAATCTATTTTAGATGAAATGATAAAAGGGTTTGCATCAATGATTAAAGAAGAAGAATCTCATAATGCATTTAAAAGGCAAAAAAGAGCTCTTGCATTATTTAAAACATATTTTTATGATTTAGGATGGTAATATGAATAATGATAGAGAAATTAAATGTTTAAGACGTACATTACAAAGCATCATAGATTTAGGTTATGATTATGATGGATATGGAAATTCTTTAGAGGGATGCAAAAGATTAATAGATGAATTTGTTAATATGGCTTACGATGTATTATATAAACATCAAAGTGATACATATTTAGATGGAAACGGTAATCATATAATTAATATATTTGATGAAGTTGTTGGAGAATATAATCCAAATACCTGGGAGACAAAATATTACGATAAAGATAGAAAAGATTATTAATATATTGACAAAAATTTAAAATATGATATAATTTATATTGAACGCTTTATTTGAGCGTTTCATAATTATTTGTTTCTGACTATAAGATTGTCGTGCTTATAGTCTTTTTTTTTATAAAAAAAAATAGATGGGTTTTATTCCCCATCTAAAAATATTAATTTATTAATATAATCTCGATTCTCTGTAAATATAGGAATCTCATTATCTATATACCATTTACTTTCTGAATCCTTGATTGCACAACACCCGCGTTTAAGAGTTGTTGGGTAATTGTTCCAATTTACATCTTTTTCTGTTAACATTTTATTTTGCAAATCATTCTTATTAATACCTTGAAGTTCTTTGTGAGGATATAAGCTTTGGGCAACAGCATTAATGCTATTTCTGGTGGCGTCTTGTTGTCGCCAAATTAAATTATTAATAACTTCATATTGTGGAATATTAAATACTCTTGAATCAAACACTCCTTTGTACTCTTTATTGCTCCATTTATCATACAATGCTTCATTTTTTTGATAGAAATTAGCTTGAATTATACTGTATTCTGCCATTCTCATATCATCCTCTAATTCTCTTAACATCTCTGATAGTGCTTGATTAAAATATAATGTAGCCATACTAGCACTTATACTTGCCATTTTCTGAACTTGATTGTCAAACCAAGCACAAGTATCTCTATTTTGGTAATCTACTAAAACTAATGTTATCTCATCTGATTGAGTATAACCTAATACACATCCTTGAATATTTTCACACAATTTTAACATAGTTGTTTGCATAATTCTAACAAAATGCTCATCAAATGGCTTATCTAAGCCACGAGTTAATGTATGAAATGCTTTACCATCTAAACGAATTATTACTGGCGTTCTTCTAGTTAAATAATTTCTGCTAACCATCTCATATTCTTTCATTCGATTTCCAATGTTATCTTTTGTTTTATTCATATTTATCTACCTCTCTATAATACTATATTACCAAAATAAATATATTTTGTCAAGAATAAAAAATAAAAAAAAGAGAAACATACTCTCTTATTTTGCTAAGATTTCTGTTTCTCTAAGAACTTTTAGTAATTCATCTTTACTTAATTTGTAATAGCCTTTAATTTTCTTCTTTTGCGCTATTTTCTTTAAATCAATTATATTCATTTTAGAATAATCTATATTTGTCGTTTTATTTGTCTTCTTTTCTTCTATCAATTTATTAAATAAATTAGATAATTCTTTAGCTGCCTTATTTGCTTTCCAATCAGATATAATCATTGAAATAAAGAAATATAATGCATTTAATGTTAATATACATAATAGAATTAAAGTAACTATTGCTATAGCAATTTCCATATAATCTCCTCCTAGGGTTAATTATATATTATATCGCTATTCTTTGTCAACAACTTTTTCTTCAATTTCTTCTATTTTTGCTTCTTCAACATTTTCGATAGATTTAATCCATTCCAATGTTCTTAATGAAAATGCTGCTTCATCATTTTTTCTATCGAACATTTCTATATCGCCTTTAATAGCATCAACCATTTCTGCTCCACCAATAGGATTCTTAACTCCACCTAAGAACGTTTCTAAAAAATTATTAACTTTTTTAAAAAAATCTTCTCTTTCTTCCGGTTTATAATAAGCCAACACATCGGCAACTATTTGTAATGATAAATCATTGTAATTATTATAATAACCCTTCCATTGTTCGATTTCTTTTTCTAATAAATCTTTTTTAATTTCCATATTATTTGTTCCTCCTTATTTTCATTATTTACCAGTTGAACCAAGACCACCGACTCTTTCACTATCGGTTTTATCATCATCAACTATGAGAAATTTAGTAAATATTCCCTGAGCTATTTTGTCTCCAATATTAATTTTATAATCAATATCCATAGGATTATAAAATTTAATCCACATATGACCTTCATTATCTGGATTATTATAATAATCACTATCAATAATGCCTGTTGTATTAGAAAGTCTTATATTTGTTTTAAATCCTATAGAACTTCTTGGATATATCATTAACACTTCATCTGCTTCCATAATAACCTTTATTCCTGTTGGTATTTTTGCCGTATTATGAGCTGGAATAATAATGTCAATTGGACTAAAAAAATCATATCCGGCACTATTTTTAGACCCTCTTTTAGGGATTTGATGTTTTTCATAATCAATACCGCTTATTTCATCTTTAGTCCATTGCTCTTTACTAATTTTTTCAAACTTTCTCATTTCTTCATCTCCTTTTTTACTAATTTTTTAACCAAGCCTTTTTCTTGTGCTTCTTTATATGGCATTGCCGTGAAACTATATGTATTTCCTTCATTATCCCACATATAATATTTATTGTCAAAAGGTTTGTATTCTATGCCAATTAATTGAGGATTCTCTTGTATTGAAGTTGCCTTCATCAAATCGTCTCCTCCTAGATAATAATTTCTTTCACGGATAAATCTTTCAAGCTCCCAAGGATACATAAATTTATTTCTTCCTTCTTAAAGACATTTTTTTATCGCCAAAAGTTTCTAATTCTGGGGATATATTATAGATGTTTCCTTTATCATCAAAATCGACATCAACCCACCAACAAGATTTATCATTAGCCAAACCTTTACCTCTACAATAAGGTGTTTGGTCTTCTAAACAACTTGTTTGGAAACAATGTGTATTATCTTGTTTCATATAGAAACTTTGATGAATATGCCCCGTTTGTAAAATATCTGGTCTTTCGGCAAGAGGTATAGAATCTAAATATTTTTGTAATTTATATGATTTAGCATAAGCAGAACCACCAGAACCGTGGAATAATCTTATTTTAAGATTACCTATTTTCATATCGGCAACATCAGCACCCAAATATTCAATATCATCTCTTTGTTGTGCTATAGATTTTACTATTTCACTTCCCGCTGACTTATACCACCAATCATCGTGATTTCCTTGTATAACATAAGTTTTACCACTAAATGTAGGATATTTTTCTACACAATATTCAACCTGACCTTCATATGATGGTTCTCTTAATTCATATACTTGCTCTGGTCTATTCGAACGGCCATCTGTGAAATCTCCAGAGTGCAATATATGTTTAACTCCATTTTTTTCAGCCTTATCATATAAATATTTTAAAATATCTAATCTGTCATATTTGCTTGCCAAATGGGTATCACTAATTAATAGTAATTTTAAATGCTCCAAATTATATGGTAATTCATAAACATCATTATGTTTTGGTGGAGTTTTCATCACAATAATCTCTCCGTTAACATATTCAATGTTATACCCTTGTTGATGCATCATTGTAATTAAACCGGCAACCTCATAATCTTTTAATTCTAAATCCTTACAAATTTGAACAAAAGATTTCTTTTTTTTTGCCATATAATAAATTTTATCACAAATTTGTTTTATTTTTTCATCTTGATACATATAATTACCTCCCTATAATAATTATAAATATCCTTTTTTACAAATCTATTCTATTATGTATATATTCTTTTTTAATTAACTTGCGTCCTTTATCATCTTCATCTTTTTGATGTTTATATTCAAAATATAATAGCAACTCCCTAATTCGTTTAAGATTTTCTATATTTAATTCACCTTTTATATTTTCTTGTATCATTTCACTTGTTAATAACCAAAATATTTCTTCATCTATTCTTTCTATCAAATGCAAATAATCGTGTGAAGTTGACTGTTTTAAAATAGCTCCGTTCCATTTTAAATAACCATCTCCTAAACCCATTCTTTTGCAATATCTACGAGCTACAATTAAGTGATGAAAACTAAGTTCTTTATTATTACGAAATGTATATCCCATAAAATCGTAACCTAATTTATTAATTTTAAATTCCGCAATCATATCGCGTGTGATTTCTTTCATAAGCAAGACTCCTTTACTATTGATTAAAGTGTCTCCTTGTTTTCTAAATTATTTATTTCTAAACAATAATGCAGTATATAAAAGCATTGCACCAAACCATTGTAACGATACTGGCCAATCTCCTTTTGTAAAAATATTTACAATCAAACTTCCTAAGGCTCCAGTTACCATTAATGCTGGGAATACTATTTTTAATATATCAACTAAATTATTCATATAATATTGTTTCTCCTTCTTTTAAGCTCTTTTGAACATCTATCACTCTTTGATTGGATGAGCCTTTCCATTTTAATGTTATATCTCTAAGTTCTTTTTTAAATTGCCCATCAATCACGATATCGGTATGTTCTATTAAATTATCACATCTAGCACTTTCAAACTCAAAATTACCGCCCGTATAGAGCCAAACTTTCTTGTTTGGATAAATATATTTAACTCGTCTTAAAAGTGCCGTAAGAGGCTCTATATTGCGTTCTACGAGAGGTTCTCCTCCAAGAATAGTTAATCTTTTAATATAATCTGGTTTTAATAATTCTATAATTAAATCTTCTTCTTTTTGAGTCCATTCTTTTCCTTTGTCAAAATCCCAAGTTTCTGGATTAAAACATCCAGGGCAATGGTAGGGGCATCCTTGTGTATATAAGGATACTCCAAACCCTTCTCCATTGATAGCCTCACATTTATCTATTGAATTATACCTCATTTTTACTCTTCCAATTCTTCATTTTATTACTATGTTTATATCTATCTTCTACTTCTTTTTGTTTACCATAGTTAAATGCGGTTTTATAATTTCCTGTAAGATACATAATATCTTAATTATTATGGACTGTTCCTTGCCCCGTAAGGCTGACGTGTCCAGTCTCTACATTTCGTAAAATATATCATAATCAAATATATGATGTCTTCTTGCTTTTAATTTATATCTAATTGATTCACTTGTCTTATTATATTTTTCCGCTAAATATTCTGCACATTTCGTCATAGACCTAAATGTTAATTCTTCATTATCACTCTTTATTTTAACTGATTTTGCTAAAACATTTAATGAATGATTTAAACAATTTTGTTTTGCTTGATTTATTATTTTGTCACTTAATACTCTATTTTTCATTTGTTCACTATGAGTGACGTATCTTAAATTTCTATAATCATTATTATGGGGATTTCTATCTATATGGTCTACTTCGTAACCATCAGGACAATCTCCTAACCAACATTCGGCAACAACTTTATGTATCATTATTCTTTTAGTTCCTTCTTTTAGGTGAACCATAGTTTTATAATAACCTATTTTTGAATGGTGCATATCTAAAACAATTTTATTTTGTTTTTTAGATTTAACATTTCTAAAAACAGTTCCATTTTCATTTATTTCATATAAATATTTAAGCGATTTTATTTTACGAAACTCGAGGTTTGAATTATTTTTCATCTCTCGATACCTCCTTAATTATTATTTTACTTCTGAACCCGAAGAGGGTTCTGGTTAAGGAAACCTTATAATTAATATAAGTTTACGTCAATTTGCGGGCTTATCATACAGGTTAACCCGTTACTCTTCTTAATTGTTGGATATGTTTACTATGACACATAGGGCACTCATCATTGAATTCATCTGTGTAACCACACTCTAAACAAGTATCATTTGGAACATTTAAAGCAAAATACGGTATATCTTTATCCATAGCATAATTAACTAATTCTTCTAAAGCTTCAAGATTATTTTGAACGCCACTATCTAATTCTACATAAGTAATACATCCAGCATTACTATAACCAGTTAATTGGCTTTCAATATCTATTTTTTCAAAAGGCGATACTTTCTTCCAAACAGGAACGTGAATTGAATTTGTAAAATAGTCTCTATCTGAAACATTTTCTATTTCTCCATATTGAGCTTTAAACTTTTTCATAGCAGTATAGCATAAGTTTTCAGCAGGAGTGTAATATACACCAATATTTAGTTTATATTTCTTTTTAAATTCAGCGCATCTATCTTTAAATAATTGTTCAATTTTTTTAGCAAGCTCCATACCTTCAGGCGTCGTATGGTCTTTACCGATTAATATTTGAAGTGTTTCCGCTAAGCCAATTTGCCCTAGAGCCAAAGTACCGTGTTTCATTGCACTTTCAACTGTTTTACCATCATAACCCAACATTAAGCCATTTTCATACATAAATTTAGCAGATTCTGGAGATTGTGAGCAAATATAATTATATCTTTCAATAAGCATATCTTTTGCCTCTCCAATTTTTTTATCTAATAATTTCATAAATTTATCTACATCTCTGTCGGCTTCCATTGCAAGCGTAGGCATTATAATTGTGACTGGACAAATATTCCCACGACCATCTTTTGTTTGTGGATTAGTTCCTTCTTCAGCATTAATATCAGCCCCATTATATGTTCTACAGCCCATTGTGCTTACATATGTTTTTGGGTCATTTTTATCATATCCAACATTGGTAGACCAGTCTACATTAACATAATTAGGATATAATCTTTTTGATGTTGATTTTAATGCTAATTGGAATAAATCATAATTAGGGTCTCCAGGTTTTCTATTAACCCCTTTCATACATTGAAAGATTCCACAAGGAAATATAGGAGTCTTTCTTACTTTACCAACTCCTTCAATAGAACCTTCTAATAATGCTTTAATAACCATTCTACCTTCTGGTAAAGTACAAGTCCCATAATTAATTGACGTAAATGGTAGTTGATTTCCGCTTCTTGATTGTAATGTATTACATTAATATTCACATAAGGTCGCTAATCTTATGCAGTTCTCTTATGAACTTCTTTATGTCACCATAAAGATTAGACTATATCTTCATCCTCTAGTGAGGAGGTTACCATTTCGACTCGCTTGAGCCTACTCCACGTTTTATGTGGATAGTCGTTAGGCATTTATTGTATCATTATAATATTGTAAATGATAACCACCGGTTGTACGATGGATACCTTTACATACTTTTGTAACATTTGTTGCGTGTAAATTAAGTTGTCTTGCACATTCTTGTACCGAATCATATATAATATTTGTTTCAATACAATATATTTTCTTTTTATATGGATAGTTTTGAGATAAAAGTTTTTTCTTTTCATCAGAACATATTACGTGTCTTTTGCTTGCTGCTAATGATAATTTTCTTTTATGTTCTTCTGTTAATTTTCTACCTTTTTGTGCCTCACTTATTTTTCTTCTTTTATTTATATCGCAAGGATGGCCTTTGCCATTTTGATTACCTTTTAAAGCTTCTGATAATTTATCTTTTACTTCTTTTGGTAAACTAGGTGCACTTCCACCTTCCATTATATTATATCCATATTTTTTATTTTGTGTTTTATATTTATTTATTAATTCTATTTCTTTTTCACACGCTTCTTCTTTTGTTAAATTTTTATATAAGATAATATGCTCAAAATTGTCCCAACCATATTTTTGTATGGCTGCATAAAAATAAGGACTACTATTATAATTATAACCGTTTAAACCCCATCTGTTTTTTGGTTTTTGTTTAGTTATACCTATATATTTTTTGTTATTTATTTTATTATTATGCAAATAAACAGAATACATATTATCCACCCCTTTTCTTCTTTTTAATGATACAAATTTAGCACGGGATTGTCTCTATGAGAGTTTCCCCGTTTAGATAACTAAGTTCCTAATATTACTATTAAGTCGCCCTAATAATTAAGGTTATGATACATACCTTGAACGGCTTGCATTAATTCTTTCTCTGTTTTAGCCATTGCATATTTATAAACTCTAGGAAATTGTTTATAAAAATCATCTTCAATGGATAAGTCGGCTTCGCATCTTAAATCGCTTTCTTCAATAAATTCCATTCCTTCATTAAAATGTTTTCTAAATGATATTCTAACATAAGGAACCATAGTCCAATCTAAATGTGAAGCACTAACGCCACCAAATTGTTGTAAACTTTGTAATTGAAATAATACGGCTACTAATTGAAAGGCTGTATTAATTGAACGAGCTGGTCTAACATCTGTTTGTCTAGTATTAAATCCATTCTCTAATAATTTATCAAAAGGAATTGTTAAACAATTGTGCATACCAACTGCATAAGCATCTAAATCGTGAATATATATCTCATTATTTAGATGATTTTCTCTTGCCATATCAGATAAAATATAATCAAGAGCAAATTTTTTCATAAGGGAATTTTTAGCCTCTCCCATTCTTCCACCAAATGAATATTCGTCAACATTAGCGTTTTGATTTTGAACATTGGAAGCTGCAAGTTTTTCCGAAATATCTTTCATAAATTGAGAGTTTCTTTCTCTCATTTTAGTTCTTTCATATCTATAAGTAATAAAATTTCTTGCAATATTTTTATAATTGCTTGCCATTAATTTTTCTTCAACAATATCTTGTATTTGTTCTACTGTCAAATCATCTTCTATATTTGCAATAAAATTAGCTATTTCTCTTGCTTTTAAATGGGCTTTTTCAGATATTTCATTTTCTATATCTTGAAACGATAGCTCGACAGCCCTAACTATCTTTTCTTTATCAAATAATTCCGTTCTTCCGTCTCTTTTAATAACTTTTTTCATATAAATTCCCCTTTCTTAATATTTTTATAATAATTCGTCTTCTATTACCAAGACATTTATTTTATTAGATAGAATAGATGTAGAGTCCAATGCTATTACTCTTTTATCTTCTCTTTCTAATATTGAAAAATCTTCCTTATCATCTTTTTTTAATCCATACATATTACGTAAATGGTCTGTTCCAAAGTGTCCTATAACAACAGTTTTTTCTGTATTATTTATATTTCTACCAAAGAACTTACCATCATCCCAAGTAAGAGCTTCCCAATCATTATATCCATATCTAAAACAATGCGGATTGTGCCAATCTTCTGCTAATGTATCTATTGCACCGTGAGTGAATATATATTTTTTAGTTTCTAAATAATAAGGTTGATTTTTTAACCAATTTAATAATTCTGGATATTCTTCATTAATGTCTTTTTTAACTATATTTAACCAGCGTGCAAAATCGCCAACAGTCATTTCTGTCTCTGGAATATTTTCATCAATTAGACACCAACTTTCAAATGGTGCTGTTCGATGCCAAAAATCAGCAAAGGTTTCCCTTTCGCCATTTCTGAAATAATTAAAAGGGTCTAAAACGGTTCCTTCTAAATAATCTATAAACATTAAGTCGTGATTACCCATAATGGTGATTGCCTTACCTTTATCGGTTAATTTTTTTAAATATTCATAAACTGATACAGAATATTCTCCTCTATCAAAATGGTCTCCTAAAACAACTAATAGGTGTGAATCATTATTTTCATCAAATCCAGCATCTTTTAATGCTTCAATTAGAGCAGGAAAATTACCGTGAATATCTGACACGGCGAATATCTTCTTTTTCATAATTATATTTCCTCCTTAATTTGTTCTACAATATTATATCTAACCATTTTATGTATAATATTTTTTAATTTGTTATAAGTGTTTGAATCAAATTTAAAATCTTTATACTGTTCTATAACTTGTTCTTTAATTTGCTTTGTATCTTCATCATACTCAATAGCCATTCTACGAGCCATTTCCAAACTATATTTGCTTTTCTTAACGTTTATTAAGAAATTTTTAAATCTTTCTTGCTCTGATATATCTAATGCTTCTCCAAAAGGTATACCATTAAGAAAAACTTCAATAATTAATCTATTTAATCTTATAATGTGATGTAATTGTTTACTATCATATCCATATTTTTCGATTTTATCAATTAAACTAGGATAAGGATGTTCCATAGCAGCAACCTTTTCTTTACTCATACCACTTATACACTTCGCTAATTGAGGGAAATTCATTTTAACAATGTCATCGCCCATCTCTAAAATTTGTCTTATATATGTTTCATATTTATTATTAAACATACAATATTGGGTGAATAATATTTCTAAATATGCAGGGTTAGATTTACACCACATATCCATCATAACCCTAATATCTTTAACATCAATTTGTTCCCCTTCAAAATCATATTTTGTGGATACCATCTTATTCCCATTAACTAAATCATCTAATGTTGGTAATACAATAGCTTTTGTATCTACATCGCTTTTATATTCGTCATCATTTACATATAAACCATAATTCATTGAACCTTGAGCAAATACGGCTACAACATTATAACCTAATGATTCTAAATAATGATAATGTTTTTCAACTCTATTATAAATATATTTATCCATATTTTCTCCTTATTTTCTTTTTAATTTTAAATAACAACCACCACAAACACTTTCATATTGAATATTGTCTTGATTATCTATTTCAATTTGTTTACCATCAAAAACCGGGTTTCCATTAATTAACCTAATATTTTGAGTTGCTTTTTTGCCACATTTACATATAGTTTTTAATTCTTCAATGTCATCAGAAATTTCTAATAATCTAGTTGCCCCGGGAAATCCTCTCATCTGGAAATCACACCTTAAACCATAACATAGTACAGGAATATCATATATTTTTGTTATTTCGTATAATTCATCTACTTGTAACGGCATTAGAAATTGTGCTTCATCAACAATAATAGCAGATGGCTTAAAAACGCTTGATAATTGTTCCGACATACTGTTTAAAATAGTATCATTAGGCGTAAGAAGTATATCTACTTCTTTTTCCACACCTAATCTACTGACAATATTTCTATCTCCTTTAGTGTCTATAGATGGTTTTATTAGTAGGATTTTCATTCCTTTTTCTTCATAATTATGGGCTACTTGTAAAATAGCCGTTGATTTTCCGCTATTCATCGCCCCATATCTAAAATATAATTTACTCATTTGTTTCTTCCACCACCCAATCAACCAATTTAGATATTGGGATTGTTTCTATATATGTTTTTAGAAAATTATAATAGTAATCTTCATCTTTATTCCAAAGATTACATCCATATGCTTTAAATAAAATATCTTTATATTTATATTCCTGAACTTTTTGAGCATAACCTTTTCTATCTAAGTTTTGATATTTACTTATATCGTGTAAATCTTTTTTAAGATGTGCTATAAATAAACATAGGCCGTGTCTAATTCTATTAAAATCATCTGTATATTCTGGGAAATGTCCTAGTATATCATCATCTTGCTCGTCTAAGATTAATTGTAATATTTTTTTGTCGCTAAATATTCCCTCTCCTTTGATAAAAAACAAATCCATATAAGTTGATGATTTCATTTTAACCCTATTAAAATATTTGTCACATAAAACAAATCCTTCATAATGTTCACTATCTTCCGTTAACTTATTTACGGCATTTTGTACTTCTTCTATATTATTACAAAGAAATGATTTTGGTACTTCGATTTTATTGCCAAATAACTGTTTCGCAATAATTGGTAATTCGCTTCTTGAAATTTCTTTTAATGTCTCATTATTTCTAATGGCTAATAAATATAATTTAGTTTCATTATATGGTACTATAATTCTTGTATATGGACTTACAAGCTCAAACATATAAGTATTTTTTTTATCTAATATGTTTAAGTCTAAATCTCCCCAGGCAATATTAAATAATTCTCTATAATTATTAATATTACTTATATTTATTGGGGCATCTTCAGCATCAATATTCCCAGAAGTAGACACGTGCCATCCAGTCATTTCATCATACCAAACGCCTATTAAACTACCATCTATTTTTTGTGAAGCCTCACAGGGAAATTCTAATTTTGCTGCTTGTTCCTGCCCATAATTGAAAAATTTGGTAAATCTCATTGATGCGATTTCATATTTGTTATTAATATTTCTTAAAATAATTCCTCTACATTCTTGGACAATTTCATTAGACATATCACTATTTAATTGGTCATATTTTAATAATACAAAATTATTCTTTTCTTTAATAATCAAATTATATGGCTCAGCAGATAAAATATCTCTCCAATTATTATTTTGATTTATTATCTTTAGAACTTTTACCTCCATTTTTCTTTTTCTCCTTACTTTCTTGCTTTTTTAAATATTCTATAATATTTTTCTTAAATTCACCTAAATCAATTTTCATTGTTTATCTCCCCCTCTATTGTTGTTTTGTTATAAGCAACAAGCCACCATTCTTTTGTATCGCTTCTTTTCCAGTTACCATCAACCAATGTTTGTTTATATTTTTCTTCAAACTTAATAGCTTTAATAATATCATTTTTATTTATGGGATTATTTTTGAATGTATTCTTGTTAACTTTACATATAACTGATTTCCCATTATTTAAACAATATAATGTTAACCTTGGCGTATATTTAGTATCCACATCAATAACAAAACAAATATTTTTTTTGACATCATAAGTCATACTAATATAACCCAAAGCATCCATCTCAAAAGATACCTGCTCGGATATATCAAAAGACTCATTAGGTATATTTTTTTCTATTAATTTTAGTATATTACACATATTATCAAATTTATATTGTTTTTCCGTCTCTAATATACCTTCTAACTTTAATGCATAATCCGGTATATTAAAATCTCGTAATTTGTCTTTTGCTATTAATTTTCTTCCATATAAATTTTTAAAATAATCATAAATAATAGAAAGTTTTTTATTATTACCAAATTCTTGAAAATATTGTAATTTTATTAAAATATCTAATTGCCTAGTATTAACATATGCTTTATTATTTTCATCTTTCGCATTTGTAACTTCCTCTAATAAATCTATAAAACTATCATATCGTTTATCTTTTAAACTATATAAATATAAAGAACATTCTTTGTTGAGAAATTTAATAGCTCCAGTTCCTTTGTATATTTTGTTATTTTCTTTATCCATAAAATATTCATCTATTGAATATCTAAATTTTGGTTTTTCTAAAGTTATTCCATATGATTTTAGCTCGCTTGTTAATTTCCCTGTTCTTGTTGCGTCATTACTATAATAATTTAATGCTACCGTATAATATTCTAATGGATAATGTGATTTTAAGTATGCACCATATAAACTATCATAAGCATAAGATAGCGAGTGAGAAGCATTAAAAGAATATTTAGCAGCATCTTCTACAACTTGCCAAGTTTCTTCGAAACCTTTTTCTTCTCCAACTTGTTTCTGCCATCCTTCTAATAATTGTTCTTTTAAAGCCTTTAATTCCGGTTCTTTGAATTTCTTTTTTGCAATTTTCTTTATAACATCATAAGATTGTGGTTCTGATATACCTAACCAAATTAAGTATTTCATTATAGATTCCTGATAAATAAGCCTATGTTCACTATCTTCTAGTATGTTATCAAGAGCTTGAACCCCAGTCGTATAAGATTTTCTCTCAATAAAATCATCCAATAAACTAGCGCATCCCGGTCTAATAATTGCAACAAAAGATGACATTTCGGCTAATGATTTTGGCTTATATTTCATAACTAAATTAGTAGCATAATCAGAATCTGCTTGATTTATAGAACAAGTTAATCCTTTTTTATAAACATCGAAAGTCTTATCATCAAGCAACTTATCTAACTCATTAATACTAGGTATTTGAATATTTGCCAATTTACAAACATCTCTAATAATTGCCCATACAGTGACTGTTAAATAATCGTTCTTAAGATATTTATATTTATCGCAATTATATCCATCTAGCATACAACATATTTTACCATTTGGCGTTTTTATCATTCCTATTTCACTACGAACATCTTTCGAATATAAAAGCATACTACAAGGACTTTCAGATACTCCCTCGACAACGCCAATAAAGCGTTTGCTTTCTTCAATAATAGGAGCCCACTTAGGGTCGTCCCTATATTTATCCAAATCTTTTGCTATTTCATTAACCGTATCATAATCTATATCTAATGCTTTACAATATAGCCTAAACCCGGATGATTCTTGTAATGGTTTCCAACTAATCATCCATCCACAGTTATTCTCTCCTAAAAGGTCTTTGCTGGCTTGGATAAATGGTTCGGCATCTGCTGTATTAAGGTCTATATCAGGCAATGAACGAGCTCCTAAAATTCTTTCAATAGACATAAATCGCGTTGGGAATAGCGTAATAGGTGATTCTAGTCTATCAATGTTGGTTAAATGCAATAATCTTGTTATATAAAATGATGGTGCGGAGCCTCTCCCGGTATTAGTTAAAACTCCTCCATATTTTTCTTTTGCTATTTTTGCTATATTATAATCTATTAAAAAATAATTAGCCATATTTGTCTTTTCAATAATATCGAACTCATATCTAATTGCTTCCAAATATTCTTTTCTTTTTTCTTTTGGTATTCTTTCTTTATCTTCATTCCAAGATGCCGTAATAACCTTTTTTAATTCTTCATTGGGATTTTCTGCGACAGAAGGTAATTTAATTTCGTCATTTATATAATCATCACAATTTATATTTTCAAATATCATAGTACTTTCTAATGCTTCTTGTATTTGATTTTTATTTAAAATACCTTGTGCTTCATATCTTTTTACAATAGTATCATAATCAGGATAGTCAAGAATAAAATTTGCTTCTTGCTCATATATAATTCCCTTAGCTTTTAGAAATAAATCTCTATACTTTGCATCTTCAGGATAAATATAATGACTATCGTTTGCGTGTATAATTCTAATATGATATTTTTGAGATAATTGTAAAACCTTGCGGTTGACTTCTTTTTGAATATCTTCATTATGGTCTTGGACTTCCAAGAAAAAATTACTTTTAAAATAATCTTTCATTTTTATAATTAATTCTTCTTCGTTCCATAAACCAGCTACGCAGGCGGTAGTTATCATTACATTGTTGGGATTCAAAGAAAACAGTAGTTCTTCATCGATACGTGGTCTATAATACATACCAGTTTCAAATGATTCTGTAATAATTCGATTTAAATCTCTAATACCATCGTGATTTAAAGCAATAATAATAATGTGTTTATTGCTTCTATCTTTTTTGCCTTCTTCATCTACTGCCAATCTATCTTTAACATAATATAATTCCGCGCCAACAATCATTTTAAGACCATATTGGTGTGCCAAAGTTGTTGCTTGAAAAATATCTCCTTGTAAACCGTGGCAAGTAGTAAAAAAAGCATCGTGACCTAATTCTATCGCTCTTTTGCAATAATCTTCCATACTAACAATAACATCCATTGAAATAGGGTTGCCATACATATTATGACAGTGATAATTATAGTATTTCATTCCCTTCACCCTTTCCTATCTTATAAATAAATACTATCATAAAATAGAAAAAAAGTCAAGTTGTTCTTGGCTTTTATTATCTTCTTTTCTTTTTATTTTCTCTACGCACTCTTTCTTCTTCAAAAAGAATAGTATTTTCTTGGAATTTACGTAACATTTCTTCAAAATCATTTTTGTTTTCTTTATGTTCTCTTTGTTTCTTTTCTGTATTTTCTTCTTTTATAGAAGATTGTTCTTTGCGCTTAGCCTTACAGTCCTTACATCTAACTGGCTCTGATAGGCCTTTTTCTTCAAAAAATCTTTGCTCTCCAACACTAAACACAAATTCTTTTCCACAATTTCTACAAATTATAATTTTATCTTGTTTTTCAGACATAATTTATTTAATTTCTCCTTTTTCTTCTTCATTAATATTTAAAACTTCAACGTCATTATTTTGATTATTTTCTTTCGAATTTTCTTCTGCCTGAGGAATGTTTATTCCTTTTATTGAAGCATATTGTTGTTGACCAGTCATTAATATTTTATCGGAAAGTTTAATTAGTCTTTGTCCATATATTTTTAAAGCAGCAACAACATCATCGGTTTCATCTGGAGTTAAATATAAATTTAATTTAATTTCACTATCCATATATCCTCCTATTTAATTTGTAAATTAACATTTTCTATTAATCTAAATCCCGGTATTTTTAAATCATACGCAATATTTCCATCTTCATCTATTTTTTTTGTAGCTGTTATAGCCTTTTTAAGTTCATCTTTTTTAATATCAGGTTTAGATAATTCTTTATAAAAACTTTTTATTCTTTCTTTATCTTCTTCAATATATTTTCTTAAAGAATCTTCATCATAAATTTCACTAGCAGTACTTTTTGTATATTTTAATGATTTATCTCCAACTTCTAATTTTGTTTTTCCAGCAATGTGCATTAATGAATCTATATACCTTTTAATACTTTCAGATTTGTTTTCAAATCTTTTACCTTTTTCAGCAATATCTTTGCTTCTTTCTTTTAATGATTTCGCCCTATCTGTATATAATTCATATAAACCAGATAATGAATCTATTTTTTCCTCAAATGCCATATTTAAAGCGTCTAAATCTTCTGTTGTGAAATAAACCTCTCCAGTCTCTTCGTTATAGCTAAATCCTTCTTCTACAACTCTTGCTATTTGCTCGGCTATGCCATAGCCCTTTAATTCATCTATATTCATAATTAATTAGCCTCCTTTGGTTTAATATATGTACCTTTTTCAGAACTATTCCAAAATATTGTTGGATAATATTTTCTGTTAAATTCATATAATTTAGATTCTAATTGGTTAATCTTCCAAGAGCTATTTTCTTCTTTAGCTTTTTCAAGGTTATCCATTAATCCTTTTCTTTTTAATAATCTTTTTTGAACTATATTATTTTCAAACATAATTTATTAATCTCCTTTTATTCTATACCCTCATCAATATATGCGGCTTTTGTATCAGCAATATGTAATAATAAAGCTAATTTATTTTTTCTGAAGCATTCACTAACTTCTGCTATATTCCAGTCACTTTCAACGCCCATATGATGCACAATAGCCATATATTCTTCGTCGGTAATATCTATATATTTATTGACAAGTCTTGCCGACTTATATCCGTGTCCAACTAAAATACCTTGATTTTCAATAATATAATAAGGAACTTTAGTCCAATTTCCATATTCGTCTTTGACATTCCTTGTAGATAATTTATAAAAATTTGTTTTACAAATATCGTGGAATAAAGATATTATTGCAATGCTTTCCATTAACCTTTGTGTTTCATCTGCGGTTTTATATTCAAATAAACCTTCATTCTCACATTCATATTTCATTCTATTAAAAACATTGATAGAGTGAGAACATAATCCTCCTTCAAACATAGAATGGAATCTAGTACTAGCGGGTGCTTCATAAAAATCTGTTTCTTCTAACCAATTTAATAGGTCTTGTAAGCCATCTCTTTTAATCCACTGTTTACAAAGAGCAATAAATTTTTCTTTATTATTTTTCATTAATTTGTTTTCTCCTTATTTCCAATATTTTTTGAGCTTCTTTATCTAAATTTTGACATTCATATAGAATATAATCATCGTTTTTTTCATTCATCCATATTAGCCATTTCTTATCGCTTAATTTTAGATTAGTTTCATATTCTAAAATAAATTTATAGACAGCTAATTGTAAACAATAATGATAATAATTACAATCAGGTATATTATCTAATGGATATAACATTTTCTTATCATTATATGATTCAAATTGAATATCTTTATTGGTTTTATAATCTAATATAATAATGGCATCAAGTTTTTTAGAATAAGCAAGGAAATCAATTGCCCCTGCAATATCATAATCTCTACTCCCAACTATTTGTTCGAGTCCAATAACAATAAGTTTATCTTTGAATTTATTATAAAAACTTTCGCAAAGACTTTTTAATTTATCCCAAACTGGTGCTATCACATCATAGCCAAATTCCCTGATTACTTCTGATTTATTATAATTATATAATTCACCTCCACGCCATAAAAATTCATTATAAGCGTGAGTATAAGTTCCTTTACTACAAGCAAAATCTCTGTCATAATGCCACATATTAATTAAATCTTCTTTTGGTATTCCATCTTTTATAGATTTAAATGTTGCAATTCTATCTTCATCAAATTCTTGCTCATATTCTCCAATTAAAGTTGTAACTGATATGCCAACTTGAGATTCGCTCCCATCATCTTCTAAATAAGTATATATATGAGGCTCCTCATAAAATGTATATCTTTCAAATTTTTTAAGTTCTTGCTTAACATAATTAATATCAAATTTAGTCATCTAAAGGGCTCTCACTTCCCGGTATTTGATGCTCATTAGGGTCGTCTGTTCTTTCAGGAGTTTTATTATCCCAATCCCATTTATATCTATACCATAACTCTCTTGGAGTACGATAAAATCTATAACTAGGGTAATCAAAATAAAGGTCTACTTTAGGAACTAAACCAGTAATACGATTTTTAAGAACTTCAACTACCGTTTCATATTTAATTGGTTCTTTACCTTTTTTGTAATTACCTCGTTCATTTAATTCTCCTGCTCTTTCACTATCTGAATATCTATGAACACTAAATACCATATGAGCTAAATTAACAATATTAGAACTTCCCGAAATATCTTCTTTCGTTACTCTTACTTCTCCAGTTTTTCTAGGATGTGCTACTAAAAAAACCAATACATTATATTTTTTTGCAAAATTAATTAAATCTTTAATAAAATTCTTTTCTGCTTGCAAACGACTTTCTTCATCACATTCTAAATCAACCATCATCAAATTATCAATCAAAAATACTTTTGTTCCAAATTTACGAGCCATTTCTTCCATTTTATGCAATAATGTAGATGCCGTTGTATCAACACTATCATCATAAATCATAACTCTTCCGGAATACCATTGCTCCATTTTTAATCTTGATTGCTGGTCAAAGCAACGAACGTGCCCTCCATCTTTAAGGGTTATATGCTCTCTATTTATCATATTAGTTTCAACCCAGTTTTTTAAAACCGGAGCTGGTAATTCGCCACTAAATACGAAAACATCATATCCCTGGTCTAATGCTTGACAAATAGCCACTTGATTAACAAAAACTGATTTACCCTCGCCTGACTTACCAGTTATTATATTAACCGTTCCAAATACTAATTTATATATTTGATTATCTAAATCTGTTATTCCGGTCAATAATCCTTCAGCATTTTGAATGTCAAATTCTTCAGCTTTTGCTAAATCAAGAACGCCTTCAACTGGAAGTTCTATTGGATGATATACATATTCAAGAACTTTTTCTTTGTTAAAAAAATATAAAACTTCATTGGCATCTTTTGGTAATTTACCATCTAATGGATTTCCAAAATCATCAATTGGCTCGGTAACTTCTACATAATATGTTCTCCAAGTACCTAAACGATTACAAATTTCATTTCGCGCTCTAATACCTGGCTCATCATTATCTCCCCATACAATTATTTTTTGAAATTGTTCTAACCAATCCCAGCATTGTTCTATCCACTTCATATTATTACAACCATTTGGAACTGAAACAACATTCATATAACCAGCCTCAATAATAGACATACAATCTGGTTCTCCTTCGGTAATAACCAAAGGTTTAGACGGGTCAACTCTATTCATATTAAATAAAATTGGTGTAAAATCAGCATTTTTTTGAAACCAACACTTAGGTTCACCTTTTTGCGGTTTTCTCGAAGGACGATATTTAGTCGATAACAATACATCATTATCATCATAATAATGGAATACCGTATTACCTTTATCATCTTCTTTAATATCTAAATAATCTAATGTTTTTTTGCTAATTTTTCGCTTGTTCCAATATGATATTGTATTATTTTCAGGCTCTTTATCTTCGTGTAGCGGATATTTATAAGTTGGTTTTGAATGAACACCTTTCATACTAAAATTATATTCAATATTCGTTTTTTCAAACAACTTTCTTACAGCTTCGATATATGTCATACCTTGGTCTTGATATAAATCAATAATACCATAATTGCGATTGCACCCAAAACAATGGAAACTATTATTTTTATCATTCCATATAAATGAAGGGTTTATATCTTTATGAAAAGGACATAAACCCTTTTTAGATTTTTCATCCCAACGGGCTACTCCTAGATACTCGACTATTTCTTCCATAGCCTGACCATCATAGATTCTTTTAGCTTCATCTATTTTTTCTTGTGGAATTAGCATCTTTAGCCCTCCTATCTCTCTACATTCTCAATATTAAAATGGATTTTCATCATCAGAATAATCATTATCATCATCATATTCTTCTAGTTCAGAGTCTTCTACTCTTGGCGCTCTATCAATGTTGCGAGGTGTTTGTGCTGGTTTGCCATCTTCATTACTGCTACCAGGTAATTCAAATTCAAAAACAGTGATTTTAGTATTTCTTGGATACTCAACTGCATTTGTTTTTTCGTTCCAGAAACCTTCATTATCTAATTGCATTTGAACATTAGTAATGGTATCCCCGACTTCAATATGTTTTTTTAGTTGATTATATGCTTTGCCAACAAATCTAACATATTTATAAGATTCACTAACATAACCATTTTTTGCAATATTATGTTCCACCTTTGCTTTATCAGAAGCGATATCCTCGTTAATTTTACGGCTAGTAGACATATCAACTAACGCAAAATTATTTTTATCATCGATATTCCAAATTTTAAATCTACTATCTGAAAACGCTCTCATAATTACTTATCTCCTTCTTTATTTTTTAAATCTTGTAGTTTTATTAATAAACTATTTAATTTATCTAAATCATCAACATTATTTGGATTGATTGTTCCAATTTCGTCTTCACATAATTTTTTAACATCAGGATTTTTGCTTCCTCCAAGTTCTTTAGCAACAGCAATAATATCTTTTCTTACTTTAGATAAATCAGAATTATCATCAACTACTTCTTTATTAGAAACTGCTTTTCTAGGGACTGGCTTCTTTTCTGGTTCTTCTCCCGAATTTGCCCATTTAATAATTTGTTCCCCGTGTTTTTCAGTTAATAATGTGGCTCCTTGACCCTCAAATATATGAGTGTTATCCTTTTGAACCTCTGCAGTATTTGTTTTTTGGTCAATTAAGAATGTACAAGTAAATTCATATTCAAAGCCATCTCTTTGTTTTGCTCCAACTCCCAACTTTTGAACAGACATTTTACCTGTTTTTTCATCTTTTGTTGCTTCATATTGGTCTTTACCTCTCATTGTTGCAATAATATGAATTGGGCTTTCTGCAAGTGCTTCAATAAATTTATTATGTCTTGGTGTAATTTTAGACCAAGCTTGATAAGTTCCTCCGGCTTGTGTTTGTAAATCTAAACATCCACCTTTTCCTTCCCATTCGTGAGATGTTGAATCGATAATTAAAATATCATAACCTTGCTCTACCGCAAAATTAATAAGTTCAACATATTTTTCCGGATTATGAGGAGCCTCTACATCAACGATATCATAATCAAATTCATTAGCATAATAATATCCTCTTTTTTGTTCAGTATTCCCCATAAGAATTTTTGCTTTCTTACCGGTTTCTTTTTCAATTTCATTTGCCATACCTGTTGCTAATCTTAATGCACCATAAGTTTTTCCTCCACCAGATGGAGCCATTAAAGCAACTTTAACACAAATCTTTTCTCTTTTCGCCTTTTTAACTTCAAATCCCATTAACTTTCTCTCTCCTTCCTTACAAATTAAGTGGTCTCATATGGCGTGCCCGAGACTACTATAATAAGATTAGCACGAAATATCATAATTGTCAATAATTTTTTGTAAAATTTTAACAAATTTCTTTGCTTCTCTTATTGTATTATTGATTCCAACAGATATTCGGATGGTTCTCATTGCTTCATCGTAAGTATATCCACTAGCCAAATAAGCATTAGACGGCTTTTCTTCACCAGAACTACAAGCACTCCCTGCTGAAATATAAATACCATATTTATTAAAAATTTGTACAGCCGTTGTTGCTAACAAATTATTAAATGTAATATTAATTGTATTATAATGTTTTCTAAATTTTAATTCATTAAATACAACTTTCACAAACGATGTTCCATCATCATTATTTTTATAATATGATTTATAATTATCCTCTAAATAACTATAAACGTAATCTATTATTTTATTTATTTGTTCCTGATTTTTATTTATATTTTGAGCCGCTTCCTCGATAGCTTCTCCAAAACATATAATGGCTGGAACGTTATAAGTCCCACCTCTTAAATTGTTTTCTTGCGTACCATAAATTAAAGGTCTTATTTTATCTTTTTTATCAAAATTTTTATTTATATAAAGAATACCACAACCAAGTATTCCTCCAAATTTATGACCACTCGCACTAGCAAACATTACATTTGGCATACTATGTAAATTTATTTGAACTTTACCAATAGCCTGTGTTAAATCTAAAAAATATTGTTTTGTTGGATTAGAATTTACTTCATCAATTAAACATTCTCCAGTTTCGCTCACTATCATTGGAATGGCTTTTATATTTCCATTATAATTATAATCCATTCGTGCAAATGAATGATGTGACCTATCGTCAACATCTAATATAAAATTAGCTTGTATCAAACTATTGCTCTCAGAAGCTCCACTTGTAAATATAATTTCATTAGAATCACAACCTAAAGCAGTAGCAACTTGTTGACGCGCTCTCTCAATAGCCTCAGCCGTCTTCTGTGCTCCAAAATATGCTGCACTAGGGTTATTATACCCTTCACGATAAATCTTTCTTAAAACGGCTAAAACGTGCCTTGTAGGAGGCGTTGTTGCATTGCGGTCAAAGTTAATATATTTATGTTTTCTAAACATCGAATCCTACCTCCTCAAACATTTCTTTGGTAACTACAGATTTGATGGGATACCCGCCATCTTTAGTAAACACATATGTATGAATGCTTTTATCTTCAACCCTCTAATAAATCAAAAATATCATCAGAAAAAGTTTTTATTTCGTCTTCATTATAATAACTTTTTAGACACAATATATAATTTCCACATAAACCACCACTAAATTGATAATCATCTATAACTTTATCTATCTTCCCATTTTTAGTTCTGATATAAGTGTTCTCTTTAATTATCATATATCACCTCTTAAAAACATATTTCTTCTTGAACTTTATAAATACCATATGGGTATATATGTTCTCTAATATATTGAGAAGATAAATCTAAATCAATATAAGCCGCCGAATACCTAAAGCCTCTCCAATCTTGTTCTTTGTCTAATAATGCTAATTGTATTTTTTCTCCATTATCAAATATATATATTCTTTTAATAATGCCATTATCTTTTATTTTAGAAACGAGTTTTATATTATTTCTTTGTTTTATATTTATTAGATATTCAGCAAATTTTAAACCTCTCTCAAGCGTTTTACAAAATATTATAATAGGGAAATTAAAATTATGAAAATGTCTATTATTTTGTTTAATAAAACGCTCTAGTTCTATTATTCTATAAAATGTATTATAGTGTCCCGAAGAATGCAAACGGTTCGTGGTATCATAACATTCAATATTATTAAAATTTATTTTAATATTGCTATTTATTCTATTTTCAAAATAATCGGCTATTTCTTGCAAAGAGTCCAATTTATTTTCAATATCTTCTAAATAAATAGTTGCCTTATATAGTTTACTCATAAATAAATCAAATCCTTTCTTACTTATTTAATTTTCTCCCACAAAATGGACAATAGTTTATATCAACAAACCTATAACCATTGCCAGAATTAATCATTAAACCAGCTTTTTCATCATTAGCACCTTTTAAAATAAAAGCTTCAAGCCAATCAACAGCATAATCATCTATTGCAGGAATGTATTTCTTATGATATCCAGCAGTATTTTCCCAATCGTCTGTTTTTATTGTTTTTCCGTATATTTTTAATTCAGAGTCTCCTATATGACAATAAGGACATCCTTCCTTAATCGTGTTCTCAAAATTAATATATTTGTTTCTACCCAATATCATAAACTCCTACTGTTGCTCCTTGGCCAAGATTTTGTTCAATATTATATTTATCATTATCTATTGGTTTTTTATTTTCGTCTAAAACAGTTGATTCGTCTAATTTAAATACTTTAATACGACCAGAACCGTCACCATCAACTCTAAGTAAAATATTTCTGCTAGCGCCAATATTACCTAAATATTCACAATGACGTAAAGCCTTTTCTATAGTATCTAAATCTTCTTTTCTTCCAATAATTTCATAATATCTTTTTTCCATAATTTTAATTCTCCTTTTTTACTTATTTAAATAATTCTTTAAATATTGCTTCTATAACATTAACTACAACCGAGTTGCCCGCTTGTTTATATAATTGAGTGTCAGAGTTCGTTTTAGACGCTTTATCAAAATCTTCATCATCAAATCCCATTAACCTCCAGGTTTCTCTAGGTGTTAATTTTCTTATTTTAGGATAATCATTTAATAAAATATTCCAATTTTGACTAGCTTCAGTAGTAATTGTTGGACATAATCCTTCTTTATTATATATACTACCAGCTTGTTTATTTTTGTATAATCCTCCATCTCTAATTACTCTCAAATCATAATTAGGAGGCAATTCATTTCCGATATAATTAGTCGTTCCTGCTCTTTTATTTGGAATTGTAGTAATCGGTCTTGCAATATCTAAATTTATTCTACTATCTTTATTTTTAAAATTTGATGTTCCAGTTGAACTGATATAATCTATCATTTTATGAGATAAATAATATTTACTATCTACTTCATCTTCCAACATATCTTTCATCTTTTTCTTTAATATTTGTGGTTCGGGAAAAGAAAAATTTTGATTCAAATCTTTTCTAATGCTTACTACAAATATTCTTTCTCTATTTTGAGGTATCCCATAATCTTTTGAATTTAAAACTTTATAATATGATAAGTAACCTAAATTATTTAGTTTATCTATATAATCATCTAAAATAGGTTTATGCTTTTTTGATAGTAAGTTTTTAACATTCTCCCATATCATATATTTTGGTTTTAATTCTTTTGCAATTCTAATAACCTCATATATAAGGCTACTTCGGGTTCCGCTTCCTTCAATGGCTCCAGCTTGTTTACCGGCCAAAGAAATATCTTGACACGGACTAGAGTTCCATATTAAATCTACCTCTCCTAATTCTTCTTTTTTAGGATAATAATCTACTATACTTTTTGGTTCGATATTAGTATTATAAATAGCATTATAAGATGCTATTGGGTATTTATCTATCTCTATAACATCAAGAGTTTTGAAGTTGTACCCCCCCCCTCATAAGGGCTTTACGAGGAGCACCAATACCAGCAAAAAGTTCTATAACTTTAAGTGGTTCCTTCATTTAAAAAATCCTTTCTTACTTTAATATTTCTAATGCTTTTTGATATTCATAAATTGTAAATCCAAGTTGACAATCGCATCTAATTAAAAATGGTCTTAAGTGGCACATATCACAATCATCGTCTATAATTATAAACTTACCTTTAAAATTATTGTCATCTAACCATTTTTGTATTTCTAATCCTCTTTGTTGATATAATACTGGCGTTGTATCTATTACTTTTATACTAAGATTAAATCCTGATTTCACTAATAATTCTTGAAATTGGTCTTTATTCATTTTGTATCTCCAAGAACTACTAATCACTATATCATATGGGATTTTATTGTATAATTCATTAAGCCATCCAATAGCCTGCTTATTATTTAATTCTTCGTGACCATATTTATGCACATTATAAGACCACGTTCCATCGCTAGCCTTTTCCCAATAAATAGTTTCAACAACTCCATCTATATCTAAAAATACAACTGGCTTAATCATCATATTCATTATTGTGCCCAGAAACATAAGAATCTTGGCCGAATATAAAAGCCTTTAAATCTTCTTCATTTTCATCTTCCAACAAACTCTTTAATTCATCATAAGAATCATCTATTTCTCCACCAGCACTAACAATAAAACTTATTTTATCCCAATGTGGTTTAAATGTTTTAGGATTAGGTAAATTAATAATGGCGACTCCAAATTTATACATTTTATAACACAACTTAAAAAATTCTTCCATTGAATCACAAAGACTAACCATAACAGTAAATTTTTCATCAGTAGTTTCTAAATCAAAATCTCT
>JAFWWV010000175.1 GCA_017523305.1 Clostridia bacterium | reverse complement strand
TTGGCGGAGAGTTAGGGATTCGAACCCCAGTAGGCTTTCACCTAAACGGTTTTCAAGACCGCCGCTTTCGACCGCTCAGCCAACTCTCCATACAAATATTTAGTTGTTGCTAAAAGGGTTTATTTTTTAGCACATATTGTATTATACACATTTAAATTGATTTTTCAACTATTTTTTTGAAATTTTTATATTTTTATTTAATTTATAATTTTATTAAAAAGGAAAGATTAATAAACAAACAATTTATTAGATTACGTTTTAATAGTTTAAAATAGAAATAAAAAAGCACTCTGTTTTATAGAGTGCTTTTGGTTTTTTTATATAATAATTATTTTGTTTCTGTTGCAGAAGTTGTAGTAGTTAAGCCTTGTTCGATTTTGAATTGTTGGAAATAATCTTTTAATTCGTCGATATGAGTTTGCATTTCTGGGTTATTGCAAGGGTGAGATTCTGCATCTGCAATTCTAGAGTCTAAAGTTTTTGCAACTCTTAATTCTTCTTGGAATCTAGTTTTTTCAACAGCATCTTGAGCGCTTGCAAAACCAAAAGGTTCGTCTTGGTGACTTGCTTGTTCGCAATTTGATAAAGCGTCAAGTGTTGCTTGTTCTGTTTCAGGGTTAATTCTTGCATAAACTAATGTAGGTTGTTCAATTTTTTTACCACGTTTAAAGATTTCGATAAAATCATATTTACCAGATTCTTCAATATATCCAACTGTTCTTGGAAGACCTTCAACAGCTGCGTCGTGGTCAACTTTTCTTACGTATCTGCAGAAACCCAATTTATCAATTTGACCTAAACATCTTTCGATTTGTGACATTTTGCTTTCTGTGTAAGGAACAGCGAAAGCTCTAACGCCAACAGTATATCCTGCTTCTCTAAATTTAGTAATAGCGTCATCAGCAATACGATTATTTTTTAATGTTTGGTGTAAAATGATGTCATAGTGATTATCTTTAAAATATGAGATAATATCAGAAGTAATGCCAAGACCAATTTGATCTGTAGCAGCAGTATAAAGGTCAGGGTATAGTTCTTTAATTTCTGATGCTTTTGGGTGAAAGCCTCTAAAGAAATCATTATCAATCATAACAAATTCTCTTTGAGTAGACATTTGTGATGTATATTCAATCAAAGCTGTTTTTCCTGCACCAGATTGTCCACCAACAACAATAGCTAAAGGTCTTTCTGACGGTGTTTTATCGTATGCTAAAACATTTATAATTGTGTTTTTTATTTCTTCAATTTTTTCAGGTGATAGGGCATATTTTGCCATAATTTCACTTTCAGTTAATTTTGCCATTAGATTTCACCTCTTTTAAGTTTAGGAGCATAAACATTAAGTATTTTGTCAATAACTTCGAAATTAAATTTATTCATTTCTTGTTCTTCTTTTAAAAGAAGTATTAATTTTTTGTCTTTTTCGTTATAGCCATTGATGCAAGCATTTGCAATCATTGCATTCATAACTTCACGAGCAACTTCAATTTTTGTATTGTCGTTCATATTTCCTCCAAAATTATTTTAATTTCTAACTTAAAAACTACATAAAAAAAAGAAAACACAAACACTTTTTTTAAATGTTTATTATTTTCTTCTTTGAACTGCTATTTAGTTTTTTAATGGTTAGAATTTTCATAACGACTACATTATATTACTTTTTATATGCTTTGTCAATTTTAAATATTATTGAATATATGTAGTTAAAAATTTTAACCTAAAAATTTAACATATTTACTTGCTTTTTTGTTTCCGTATAAAAGTTCTAAAACTTTAAAGTATTCTTCAAAACTTACGCTTCCGCCAAATGATAAAATTTCAAAAGGGCAGTTGAAAAGTGAGATTTTATATTTGTTATCTACCATGTTATTTTTGATATAAAAATCTTTACGTTTAATGCGTTCCAATAAATTCATTGCTGTTGCTGAAGTTGTATCTTCTATTTCAATTACAATTTTTTCTTCTTTATTTTTGTTTTCTTGTAGAAGTTTTAAAATTTTACTTCCAATACCTTGGCCTCTAAATTCTGGTTGTATTGCTAAGAAATCTAAAAGAATAACATTATTATTTTTAATAGTAAAGGCTAGACCGTAAAAGTTGTTTTCTTCATCTACAGCTATAGATAAATTATATAAACCTTCTTTTTGTTTTTTTAATAAAAGTTTCCAAGGTTTTTGTTCTTCTTTTGGAAAAGCAGTTTTATATAACTTTAATGCCTTTTTCTCTTCATCTTTAGTTTCAATTTTTTTTAAAGTAATCATTATTAGTTTTTCCTTTTTTTAACAAATCAAATTATATCACAAAAAAATATAAAGTTAAATTGGTTTATAAAAATAACTTTGCTTAGTTTGACACTTATTAAAAATTAATGATATTTTATTAAAAAGGAAAAGTTAAAAAATGCAAGTTAAAGTTATAGGTTGTAGTACTAGTTGGACAGATAAACCAGTTAGTTCATATTCTATTAACTCAACAATGTTGGTTGATTGTGGAGAAGGTATTTTAAAACATTATTCAAAATGTAATATAGATTTTAAGGAAATAAACAATATATTA
>JAFWWV010000174.1 GCA_017523305.1 Clostridia bacterium | reverse complement strand
TCTTAATTTAACAGCATTTGCTACACTTCTTCTTGCGTCTTCAGAAATAGCAGCATAGTGTTTTTTTGTTGTGTTAACATCTTTATGACCTAAAACGTCAGCAACAATATAAATATCTCCAGTTTCACGATATAAATTTGTACCATATGTACTTCTTAGTTTATGTGGTGTTATTTTTTTTAATGGAACTGAAGCTTCGCTATATTTTTTTACTAATTTTTCAACAGCCCTTACAGTAATTCTTTTGTTTTGAAGGGAAACGAATAAAGCTTTTTCTTCAATTGGAATTTTAGTATTATTTTCTCTTTCTTCTAAATAATCTTTTAAAATTTCAGCAACTTCATTTGAAAAATATAATACTACTTGAGCTCCACCTTTTCTAGTAATTTTAAATCCGTTTATGTCAAAATTAATATCTTCGACATTTATTCCAACACATTCGCTAACCCTTATTCCTGTTCCTAAAAGTAAAGAGAGTAGGGCAATATCCCTTTTTTTTGTGTTTTTACTATATGAAATTTGCCTTTCAGTTAATCTTTCTGGATTTTCTGCTTCATCTAGTAAATCAACAACTTCGTTAATTTCTAATCTTGTTATTTCTTTGTTTCTAATTTTAGGGGTATCAATTTTTGATGCTACGTTTGATTCTATTTTATCTTTTTTGTAAAAATATTTTAAAAAACTTTTTATTGTAGCAAGTTTTCGTGATTTACCATTTTCGCTGTTAGTATAATATTTGTCGTCAATGTAATAACCAGATAAATAATTTAAATAAAGTTCTATGTGAGTTGCAGTTATTAAAGATAAATCTTCAATTTTTAAATCTTTGATTTTTTTATTATTAAATTCTAAAATTTCAGTTACTAAAAAATTGAAAAAATTTTTTAAATCTTGAGCATAATTTAATCTAGTTAAGTAAGTTGTTTGATTTTCTATTCCCATAAAGAATTCAGAGCAAAAATAAGGTAATTCTGATAAAATTACTTTAATTTTCTCGTTTGTTTTATAATTTCTTTCTTTAAAATAGTTATCAAAACTTTTCATACTATTATTTTAGCAATTAAGCATAAAATTGTAAAACAAAAGTTGACTTATATTGATTTAGAATTTATAATAATAGCATCATTAAAAAAAGGAGAATTTAATTTATGATTTCAATTGAACTAATAAAAAATAATCCAGAAAAAGTTCAAGCAGACTTAGCAAGAAAAGGATGCAAAGTAGATTTCTCGGAATTATTACAATTGGACACCGATAGAAGAAAACTTATACAGGAAGTTGAATCATTAAAATCGGAAAAGAATAAAGTAAGTTCTCAAATCCCTACATTTAAAAAAGAAGGAAAAGATACCAGTGAAATTTTTGAAGAAATGAAAAAACTGGGCAATAAAATTGAAGATTTGGATAAAAAAGTTCAAGAGTATGACGATAAAATTTGGAACTTTTTAGCTGTATTACCTAATCCTCCAGATGAAGATTTACTTGAAGGCGGAAAAGAAAATAATAAAGTTTTAAGACAAGTTAATACTAAACCTGAATTTGCATTTAAACCAAAAAATCATGTTGACTTGTGTACTGATTTGGGACTTATTGATTATGATAGGGGAGTTAAACTCGCTGGCAATGGTTGCTGGTTATATCGTGGCTTAGGCGCTAGACTAGAATGGGCTTTATTAAACTATTTTATTGAAGAACATACAAAAGATGGTTACGAATTTATTTTACCACCACATATGTTAAATTATGATTGTGGTTATGGTGCTGGTCAATTCCCAAAATTTAGCGAAGAAGTTTATTGGATTGACAATAAAGATGAAAAGTCTAAATTCTTACTTCCTACAGCAGAAACAGCTCTTGTTAACCTTTATAAAGGCGAAATTGTTCCTGAAGAACAATTACCAATGAAGTTTTTTGCTTATACACCATGTTACAGAAGGGAAGCAGGTAGTTATAGACAAGAAGAAAGGGGTATGATTAGAGGTCACCAATTCAATAAAGTTGAAATGGTTCAAATTACAACTCCAGAACAAAGCGCCAAAGCTTTTGACGAACTAGTTGCAAAAGCTGAAAATTTAGTTAAAAATCTTGGTTTACATTATCAAGTATCTAAACTTGCTGCAGGCGATTGCTCAGCTTCAATGAGAAGAACATATGATATCGAAGTTTGGATTCCAAGTATGGGAATTTATAAAGAAGTATCATCAGCTTCAAATGCTGGAGATTACCAAGCAAGAAGAAACAATACAAAATACAGAAACAAAGAAACAAAGAAAACTGAATTCGTTCATACATTAAATGCTAGTGGATTAGCTACATCAAGATTAATTCCTGCTATTGTAGAACAATATCAAAATGAAGATGGTTCTGTAACAGTACCTGAAGTTTTAAGAAAATACTTAGGTGGCTTAGAAAAAATAACAAAATAGAAAAATGATTTTAAATAGACAAGGTGTTATATGGAAAAAAATTTATTAGAACAATTTGCTGAGAAAAAAAGTAAAGATAAGGTTCAAGAATTTTATGAAACCACCTTGTCTATTTTAACTTCTGCATTAGACGATTTTAAAAATGATAATAAAAATTTAACATTAGATTATGACGACACTCGCATTTTTCCAATGGGAGATTATACAAATGATACTTTTATCGATCAAACAGGTGAGTTAGAAATTGTTATTGCAACATCAAACCCACAAGTTGCTATCGCAAATTCAACTTATATCAAAAATTTAAAAGAAGCTAAAACAAAAAAAGAAAAAAATTTAATATCTAATGCAGGAACTTTTGATGAAATTATTCTAAAATATGCACATTGTTTATCAGAATATTTTGATGAAACAACTGTAATTTTGCTTGTAAATCAAGGAATAAAAATACTATGTTTACAAGAATATGGCTTTAAAATTTTAATTAGATTCGCCACTTATGACGAACAAGATAAAAATGTTGTTTTAAATTTGTGGGATCCATTATTTAAAAACACTAAAAAAGTAAATCTATTCTTGTATAACGAAAAAATGGAAGAAAAAGACAAAGCTACTGGCGGCAATTATAAAAAATTAGTAAGAGTTTTTAAAAATATTAGAAAAAATATTCTTATGAACAAATGGGCTATGAGTAGCGAATTAAATAAATATTTTATTGAGTTAATTATTTTTAATATCCCAAATAGTATTATGCAAGATAAAGATATAGAATTAGTTTTTAATAAAGCTATTAATTATTTGGATAACTGTAATATTTTAGAATTCAAATCTTTTGATGGATCTAATATAGAAAGTTTTGATTTAGCTAAAATTACTTATACAAAAATGAAAAACTTTATTTCATATGCTAATAAAATTTCTTTTTAAAAAAGGTTAGTACTATGCAAACTTTTTTATTTAAAATTAGGTACTATGCAAAGTAAACAACAAAATCTAGTTAAACTTTTATTAAATAAAAAAGAAATTCTGTTTTACAAACATATTCAATTTAAATAAATATATAAAAACACAACAAGTTAAAATAAAATTCTGTTGTGTTTTTTTTATTTTATAACAACTATATATGATGATTGCGTAACAGAAAATATATTAGAATTATAGCAAATAGTAGAAAAATTTTATTTAATTTGTGTTGCTTTTTTAATAAAATATAGACGTTGTGAGACAGAATATTATTATAAAGATGAACAACTTATCAAATAAAATTTATGATTTTGTATAGAATAAATTATTGTTATAAAAACAAAAATCTAAATATAAAATTATCACTAAATAATTAAAAATTTTTATTATAAATCAAATTAAAATTTATACTAATTTTAATAATCTGATACAGAATATCATTATAAAAAAGTAAAAAATTTGTTGTTTTTAACTATATTTTGTGTTAAATATAGCATATGTTTACGCAAAACTTGTGTTTTGCGAATAGATATTATATATAAAAACATATAAAAAACAAGTAAAAATCATAAATTTTTATAAAAATTGTGTCTATACTCACCCGAATTTTATTAAAATTGATGTTCTAATTATTATATAATGAGAGTAAAAAAGATAAATTTTTTAATTTTTTTCTCTCAATTTTCCAATTTGGATACAAGTTAGTTAAAATATTGTAAAACTGTTTAGAGTGATTTAATTCTTTTAGATGTGATATTTCGTGTAAAATTACAAAATCAATTATGCTAGATTCTAACATAACTAATCTCCAATTAAACTTAATCACACCATTATTATCGCAACTACCCCACTTTGATTTAAAATTACCATATGAAATTTTTGTAAACTTATATTTTATATTCTTTTGTTCTATTAATTCATATAATCTTTGTGTGATAATTTTCTCTGCTAGTTTTTTTAATGTTTTTCTTATAAAAAATGAAATTTTATTCAATTCAAAATATTTTTTAGGAACAAGAAACATATCTTCTGAGAAAAAAACTTTTTCTACTTTTGTTGTTGGTACAATAAAATATTCTTTTCCTAGTAATAGCACTTTTTTGTAAGAAAATAAATCCTGATTTTTTACATTAGTTTCTCTTACTTGATTAAGTTTTTTGTTTAAGAGCGTTTCCTTTGTTTTTATTATCTCATTAATCTTATCAAAACTTAATTTTAAAGGAGAATAAATTATAATTTTTGCGTCAGGAGTTATTGTAATTTTTAAAGATTTTCTATTTTCTCTTATAATACTTGCTTTGTCTATAATCATATTAATTTTTCCAGCATTATTTTAGCACATATTCCCTATTTTTTAAAATCATTTAAGACTTAATTTTCTTGACTAAAAATAATCTATTTTGTAATATAATAAAGTAATATTTATAATTGGCATTTTGTAAAAATTTTTATAAAAGTGTGGTAAGGCTTAATGGCTGAAAACTTTGAAAATAAGGCAACCAGAGGCAGTATTTCACAAATTATTTTAACTGCTTTAAGTACTGGTGATAAATATGGATATGAAATTTGTAAGGACATTGAAAGGCTTACTAATGGTAAGCTTATTTTAAAGCAGCCAAGTTTGTACAGTTGTTTAAGAAGAATGGAAGAACAAAATTTAATTTCTTCTTACTGGGAAGATAGTTCTTTAGGTGGTAGACGTCACTACTACTCTATTACAGAAAAAGGCAAACAACATTTTGAAGAAAATAAAAATTTATTTAATCAAGAAGAACTTTTAAACAACTTACCAGAAAACTTAAATAATAAAGATACTGTTTCTGAAGAAGATTTTGAAGAAAATGAAGAATCATATAAAGAAACAACAACTTTTGTTGCTAATCAAGAAAATCTTTTTAATTTAGCAAAAAACTCTACACCTGAAATTAAAAAAATTAGTGCAGAAGATGAAGAAAAAAATAAATCATTTTTACAATTTGATTTTTTTGAACAAGACATAAAAGTTGTAAAAAATGATAAAACTAATCAAGAAATTTCTGTTTTCACAAATAAATTTTCTGTTATGGATAACCACACAGAAGAAATAGAACCACAAACAGAAAATTCTGATAAAATTAATCCAGAAATAAAAGAAAATTTAAATGTTTTAGATTTAAATTTTAAAAATATTACTACCGACTCATCTACCCCACTAACTGAAGTAAAAATTGTAAGAGAAGAAGTTTTTTCTTCTTCAAACGCTAAAGATGATGCTGATATTAGTGAAAATAAGAAAGCAGTAGAAAATTTAAAAGAAACAGAACCACTTGGCTTACTAAAAGAAGAAATTATGCAAGAAGAACCTATTGAAGAAAAAATTAATAATTCTCCTATATCATCAGAAAAGATAGAATGGAAAAAAAGTGATTTCTCTGATACAGAAAAACCTATTTTTGAAACTAAAGATTATAGGGGCGTTATTGGTAAATTATATAACAATTCTCAGATAAAAGATCCATACGAACAAAATAAATATCATTCTTTTAAAGAAATATTCCCTACTTCTCAATTAGAATTAAAGGAAGAAGAAAAACCTGTTGTAGATTCAGAATTAAATAATATTGTTCAATCTAATACAGAAAGTAATATTGCTTGTGATGATATTAAGATGTTAAACAACCTTTATAATTTACAAGGTATTAACATTAAAACCCACAATGATATTGAAAATAAAAAACAAAATAAAGTTTATACCGATAAAAATAAACTTAATATGGTTGCTTCTTGGATAATATCATTAATAATGATTATTGAAGTATTAGCTACATATTTTATACTTAAAAAAGAAAACCTTATAATGAAAGGTCAATCTATTATTTACATTTTAGGTGTTGCCGTTGCTGTTACAATGTGTTTAATATTTACGCTTGAAAATATGTTTGATAGATTTAAACTGATAATTATTAATAAAAGTTTTTCTAAAATGTTTATACCAAAATTATTAATTTTTATAATTTTAATTGTTGTTATATTTGCTTTAAATTTAGCTTTTGGTATGAGTAATTTAGTTCAAGTAGAGTTTTTAAGTTATTGGTTAGTTCCTACCCTACTTTCAACAAATATAATGCTATTTTCAATAGTTTATTATTTATTATTTAAATCAAAAAATTTTAATAGTTAGTGACTATTTACATAATTATTTTTTGTGCTATAATTAGTTAATTGGAGTTTTTTAAATTTGAGTAAAGTTGTTTTAAGAGTTAAAAATTTAACTAAAAAATTTGGAAATAGAATTGCAGTTGACAATATCTCCTTCGATATATTCGAAGGGGAAATTTTTGGTTTTTTAGGACCAAATGGCGCTGGAAAAACAACAGCTATTAGAATGATTACTGGTTTAGCAAAACCTAACTCAGGAAACGTTATTATTTGTGGCAAATCTTTAAAAACACACTTTGAAAAAGCTATTTTAAATGTTGGTGGAATTATTGAAAACCCAGAAATGTATAAAAACTTATCTGGTTTAGAAAATTTAAAATATTTCGCTGGTTTATATAAAGGTGTTGGTAAAGATAGAATTGAAGAAGTAACAAGAATTGTAGGATTATCTGACAGAATAAATGATAAAGTTAAAACCTATTCTTTAGGTATGAAACAACGTTTAGGTATTGCTCAAGCTTTATTACATAGGCCAAAATTATTAATTCTTGACGAACCAACAAATGGTTTGGATCCAACAGGAATTATAGAAATGAGACGTTTCTTAAAACAAACTGCTATAAATGAAGGTATTGGAATTTTAATTTCAAGCCACAATTTATCTGAAATGGAATTAATGTGTGATACCGTTGGAATTATTTCGGCTGGTAGAATAGAAAAAATTAGAGCTATAGACCAACTTAAAAAATACAATGATAATCAACAAGTATATTTAAAGGTTAACTTCCCTAATTATGCTGGAAAGCTTATTATTGGAAAGTTTAACCCAGAAAAAATTACTATAATTAAAAACACATTAACAGTTAACATCTCACACGATAAAATACCTGACATTACATCATTACTTGTATCAAACGGTATTGCTGTTTACTCAGCTAATGCAGTTGTAAAAACTTTAGAAGATGTTTTCTTGGAAACAATAAACAAAAGGGCCCTTCCTGCCCCAAAAGATATTTAATTTAACAATTATTTTAGGAGAAAAACTAATGGGAAAAGTTTCACGTTTATTTAAAGGAGAATTAAAAAAGATATTTCTAGGCCCTGGCATATTTTTTATGACAGCTTTTTTGATTCTCGTTTTAACAATTGCCCCAAAGTTATTTAATCCTACATCAAAAAATGATATTTCCAGTTCAGTCTCTTTTTCAACTACTAATGTTGAAAGCGTTTATGCTTCATTTACCGAATATAAAAGCGATTATGATGAAAAACTAGAAAATATTGAAAATGATGTACAAGAATTAATAACAAACAATGCTAACTTCAAAGAAAATTTAACAACACTAACAAACGAAATTTATTCATTAAGAATGGAACTTGATAGTTTAATTTTCAAAGGCTCTGAAGAAGATATGGCCGATTGTTTATTTAGCCTTATTGAAAAAGTTGATGAATTTAACTATACCTATGCAAGTTATGTAGAAGATTATTCCCTACCATTAGTTCTTGTAACAGAAGAACTTGATCATAACATAAAATATGAAGCATCTCAACTTTCTAAAATTTTAAATAAAACTGGCGACAAATCTACAAAAGAATTCTTTATAGCATTAAATGATTCTTTAGAAAATTATAAATCAGCTTATAACTTAAAAAAGTATGTTGCTTCTGTGAAAAATTTAGAATATAACAACAAAAACTTAAAAGAAATTATTAAACAATATTATACTTTACCTGTTGATTATAAAACCGAATTGTTATCAAATATTTCACAAAAAGCAAATCAAGCTTCTTCAGACGAAGAATTTAATATTAGTAAAACAAATATTGAAGATGTTAAAAATTTATCACTAAAATATTTATCTTTAACAAATTCAAGTTATAATGCAATTCAAAATAGTTTGTATTTAGAAGTTTCTTCTAATATAAGTGATGCAGAAATTTCATCGTACTTAGGTTTTCAAGATTTTAATTCATATAAATTTAAAGAAAGTTTAGCAAAACATGATTATTTATTAGAAAATAAAGTTTCTGATGCTGAATACGCAACAATGTTTTCTTTTAATGCAAACACAGGTAAAGAAACAAATGCTTTTGATTATATGTATTTTACAATGGAAATTGCTAGTATTTTAATTATTGCTTTTACAGTAATTCTTGGTGCTGGTATGATTGCTAAAGAATATAGCGACGGAACAATTAAACTTCTTGCAATTAGGCCTTATAAAAGAAGTAAAATTATGATGTCAAAAATATTAGCAAATATGTTCTTTGCTTTTATATTTGTTTTAGTTAGTTCTATAGTAACATTAATTACTGGCTATATTATATATGGAATTTCCCTTCCATCTATGCTTGTAGTTCTTAATGCAACAACAACTTTTGTTTTACCTATATGGGCTGTATTCTTAATTTATTTAGCTTCGTTAATGATTAAGATTTGGGTTTTTGCTTTATTATCTATTATGATTTCAACCTTGTTTAAATCATACATTGCAGCAGTTTGTGTTTCATCTGGTATATATATATTAAACTTAATATTAACCTTTGTTTCAAAAGGTGCAGTTTGGTTAAAATATAATATATTTGCAAATCTTGACTTATTTAAATTTTTAGGTGGAAGTTTTACTTCAACTTACTCTACAAGTCAAAATTTGACCAATTTATTCTTATCTCCTGTTTTCCCTGATACTTCAATACTATTAAGTGCAATAGTTATTGTAGGCTTGATTTTCGTCTTAAATCTAATTACATTTAGTATATTTAAACATAGGGATATAACTTAATAAAATTAAAAAAATTATGGACTAAAATCCATAATTTTTTTTTATGATAATTTTAATATTTCGTTACGTGCAATTTCATCACATCTATTATTGTTATAATTATCTGAGTGCCCCTTTACTTTTATAAAATTAACTTTGTGTTTTGTTAACATTTCTAAAAGTTCTAGCCATAAGTCTTTATTTAAAACAGGTTTCTTTTGAGAGTTTTTCCAATTTTTTAATTGCCAATCTTCTAACCAACCTTGAGTTATAGCATTACAAACGTAAGCTGAATCTGTATATAAATCTACTTCACAAATTTCTTTTAAAGCTTGTAATGATTTAATTACAGCCATTAGTTCCATTCTATTATTAGTAGTTAAGCTATCTCCCCCACTAATTATTTTTTCTTTTGAACCATATATTAATATGCCTGCATAACCACCAGGGCCTGGATTACCAGAACAAGCTCCATCGGTGTAAATATCAATTTTTTTCATAACTTTATTATATGTTAATTTTACAACATAATCAAATATTTTTTTCTTAAATTTTAGTTTTATTATTGACTTAATTTAAAAGATTATATATACTAATAAAGTGCTTATAGGGGAATGGCTCAATTGGTAGAGTAGCGGTCTCCAAAACCGTCGGTTGGGGGTTCGAGTCCCTCTTCCCCTGCCATAAACACAATATATTGTGTTTAAATTTTCATTATAATACTATATTTTGTATGTTAAAGAAGGTTGATTTTTCAATCTTCTTTTTTTTGAGTAGAATTTGAGTAGAATTTTTGTATTTCTTTTTCTTCTGCATCAGTATTTGTATGAGTGTATATTTTACCTGTTATTTCGCTACCTATTCTATGACCTACCCATCCTTGTAAAATATGTTCGTTTATATTCATATTTTTGCAATTGGTTATAAATGTATGTCTTAAATCGTGTATCCTAAAGTCGTTTTTTATATTGGCTTTTTTTATTAGTTCTTTAAATTTTCTATGTAAAGTTGTTAGTGCAAAATTAAATAATCTTTCTTCTTTATAATCTTTATATTTAAATAATAATTCTTTTGTTTCATAAAACATTGGTACAAGTCTGTTGCTATATTCATTTTTAGTTGTATCTATGTTTCCCTTTTCATTTAAAGATTTATTTATATTTATTTTGTTATTTTTAAAATCTAAATCATTTCCTGTTATAGCTAATAATTCACCCTTTCTTAAACCTTGGTATAAACAAATTAACAACCAGTCTGCTTTATCTTGTTTTGCAACTTGTATTAGTCTTTTTTGTTCTTCTAGTGTTAAAGCTTGACCTTCTTTCTTTTTATGTGTTGGTTTTTCAATTTGTATTAAAGGGTTTAGTTTAATTAGGTTTATGTTTTTTGCTTTTTCAAATAATGCTTTTAAAAATACAAATAATTTTTGTTTTTGTCTTTCAGCTTTTACATTATTAATATTTTCTTGTAATTCTATTGTAGAAATTTCAGTTATTTTTTTATTTTTAATTTTATCTTTTACAAGTTTTAATAAGTTTTCATAATCTCTAATTGTAGTATTTTTAACATTGGTTTTAAATAAGTTTAACCAGTTTTTATACCAGTTGATTAGAGTGTAAATTTTATTTTTTTCTTTATTGATAGTTAATTCTTTTTTTAATAAATTGTAGCACTCTTTTTGAGTTTTAGCTGATATATAATGTTGTTCCCCGTTTATTCTATATCTTGTATACCAGGTATTACAATTTTTATTTTTATGTATAGTTATTCCTTGTATTTTCATTTTGTCAATTCCTTTTGTTTGAATTGACTTTTTTTTATCTTCTACTTTTGTATTATCTACAATTAAAAAAGGTTTGTTAAATTCCCCTTTTCCTTTTTCATATATTTCAATTAATTCAATTTGTAATTTTATTTCTTCAAATCTTTTTTATATATTCTTCCATTATTTACCTTTTGTTAAAATTGTAATAATTTTTTCTTGTTCTTTTTGACCTTCTAATAAACCTTCTAAATACGCATTAATTTTTGTACATATTAATTCATTTGAATTAATTATTTTTTTTATAATTTCTTTTTGTAGTTGTGTTGTTTGTCCTAGGTCAAAATTATTACTCTTATAATTTAATAATGTGTCTATTGAAACATCAAAAACTTTTGCTATTTTTTTTAACATTTCTATAGATGGTTCGTTTTTACCATTTTCATAATAATTATAGGTCATTGGTTGAACACCTATTTTTTCTGCTACTTCTTTTTGTGTTAAGTTAGCTTTTTTTCTTAGTTCTTTTAATATCATAATTTCCCCCTTTATGATTACTTATATTTTACTTTTTTTTTAAAAATAAACAATATATTAAATTTTTTTTATTAAAAAATAAATAAAATATTTATTTAGGGGGAATTATTTTTATGAAAAAAAACAATTTATATTTAAAAGTTACAGCTGATAATTTGGAATTAATTTTAGATTTTGACTCAAATATTTTTAATATGTGTAAAGTTTTAGGTATTACAAAAGATGGTTTTTATAGTGGTGTAAGGCGAAATTCTATTAATAAAACTGAAAATTGTAGGTATGAAATTTTGAATTTAAATAATAAGGTTCACAAAGGTCAATATAGAATAGTTTTATTTGAAAGTGAAAAAGATAAAAGATTAAGATTATGTAATCAAAATCCTATTATTACTACAAAAGAAGAATTTTTAGAGATAAAAAATAACCAAGTAAAAAACAACTTGGTTAATGACAAAGCTAGAAATATTATTGAAATTTATGAGTTTGATAATTTTGAAGATTTTTTAGATTATAGATGTGATTTAATTTCATTAGGTTGTAAAAATGATATTCAATGTTTTTGTAAAATTTAAGGAAATTTATTATGAAAGATTATTTTTTAGGTAATGGAAATAAAAAACCAAAAAGGGCTGATTATATGCGTGAATTTGGTTGGCAAGGTGATATGTTTTATAGGTTAGATGCAATTAAATATTCACAAAAGCAACAAGCAAAAAAAGAATATAAAGAAAACTTAAAAAAACAAGCAGAACATTTTAAAAATAGTTCTTGGTTTTAAATAAAAAAAAAGCAAGTAAATATTACTTGCTCTCACCTATTTTATTTATTAACCATTGTTGTTGTTTTTCGTCAAAATTAAAAGACATATTTACTTTTTCTAATTCTTTTTTAAATAAATCAAAATCTAAGTTATCTTCTAGTTCTTTATTAAATTTTACATAATTTGGTTTATTATCAGTAAATGTTTCAAAGTAATCTTCCATATCTGGAATAAAGTCTTTTAAAAAATCTAATGTGTATTTTTCTTTATTCATATTATGCTCCTTTCTTTTAATAAATACATATTAACAAAAAATATTAATTTTAAAAAGGAAAATTTATTATGTATTATGAACAAACTTATTCAATTAAAGATAAAAATGGTAAATGGGTTAAACAACCTACAAAAATAGTTAAATTTAATTTACCTTATGGCAAGTGGGTTCAAAGTTCTAATTTAGATAAAAAAAATGGCGATAGAACTTTTATCGTGTCAAAACCTACAACTACAGGTTTAAATTTAAAAGTTACAAAAGCTACTACATATTTTAAAGACAATAAGTCAAAGGTTGAATATAGGCTTATAACAACTGCTAATAAAATACCTGATAGATATTTTAAAAATAAAAGAAAAAGTTATAACCAGCATTTTTAAGCTGTTTATATATAAAAATTTTGATTAAAAGGGGTAAATGTACTTATGAGCAGAAATTATGTTACTTTAGGTAAAATTCTTGGTTGGGTTTTTCTTGGTGTGCTTATCGCTGCAGTTGTTTTATTTGCTGTAGTAGGTATTGGTTCAATTGTTAACGGCGTATCAATTTCTGACCAAATTGTTCAATGGTTTGGCACTGCTGAAGAAGTTGTTAATGAATCTACTGCTGTGTTTAAAACTTTCTTAAATTAGGAATTATATGTAGAAATACATATTTTTCTGGGTTTATAATTTCCCCCATGCGTTGTTTTTTGCAAGTTATACATATATTATCGACTCCTTGAATTTTTTGATATTTTGTTTA
>JAFWWV010000026.1 GCA_017523305.1 Clostridia bacterium | reverse complement strand
TATATCTTTTATGTTTAATATTTTGTACATTATAAATGCACCTAATGTATTTAAAATTACATCATCAATATCACAACTTCCAGAGAAAGTTATAAATTGAATCAACTCTATTCCTACTGTAATACATAATATTGTAATTAAAAATCTTTTTGTATTATTTACTTTCTTAAATAGTAAAGGTATAAATAATGCAAATGGCATTAAGCATACAATATTACCTAATAAGTTCACAAATATTGTAGAAGTATCTAATAATGAAGTAAATATATCTTTTGTATATCCAATTATTGTTTTAAAAGGTATTAAATTAACTGAACTTTCTATATAATATCCAAAATATTTACTAAACCCTTCTTGCGTCCAATTAAATATATTAAATCCATTTCTTCCCCACATTGGGTCAAATAATGTTAATGTAATTAGCAATACGCAATATAATAGAAAAAATATCCATAAGTTTATTTTCATAGGCTTATTATCTTTTCTATATTTTGATAATAATAATCCTCCTAAATACAAAAATAAACAACTGCCACAAAGAAGAAATAATCTTCCAAAAGTGGACATAAACCTATTTGAACTCATTTCTATAAACAAATAATAAAGTAAAAATACTATTGCAGCAATATAAAATATTATTGAAATAACTTTCTTTTTCATAAATAATTATCCTCCTAACTTATTCTATAATGTCCTATTATATCTTCTCTATTTTCTAATATATCTTCTTCATAGTAAACTTGATAAGGATTTGCGTGATGAATTACAAATGGAATACCATTTTTGTTTCTCATATCTGATACTATTCCAATATGTTTTTTAAATACTACAATATCGCCACCTTGCCATTCCTCAATTTTGTTAATGTCAGTAGTTAAAACTATTGCAGTATTTTTAAAATACACATCTAAATTTATTACTCGTCTAAAATCAATATTTTTATCAATCGTTTCAATATTATATAATTCTCTATTATCTTTAACGTGTTTGTAAAGCAAATCCATTAAATCATAACCTGCGTCACGGAGTCCAAACGCAACTACATCAGTACATACTTCAAATTCATCATCTGGATATCCTGTTGCATAATATTTACTTTTATACTTTGGATTAGAAGAAATGTATTTTCTTACATTATTTAATATATCTGTTTGGTCATCTATTCCATCATTATCTTTATCAATTTCACTTTTATATGTTGTAATATTAAAATCTTTATTACTATACTTTTTATGCGGAATATAATTTAATTCATATAAAATACTAACAATGAAACTGAAAATCAAAACTATAATTATACTTAATATAATAATTATCTTTTTTTTCATATTTACTCACTTTCATATTCTTTATCATTAGTAGCATTACCATTACCACTAACAGGTATTGTTTCGCCCAAATATGTAGGCTCTGGCTTAAATAAACATTTAACAAAATCTTTATTTCTTGCTAAAATTTCTCTTAATTCTCTATACATTGCACCAACATATTGTCTTGGGTCTGCGCCTACACCATAAGCCTCTATTCCTAAACTATTTGCTATATGTAATGCTCTATATAAATGATATTTTTGCGTTACAATTACTATTTTATCTGCCTCAAATATTTCTTTTGCCCTATATATACTTTCATAAGTTGAAAAACCAGCGTGATCCATAAATATATTCTCAGATGGAACTCCTTTTTCTATTGCAAATTCTTTCATTATATTTACTTCATCATATTCTTCTCTACCGTGGTCACCACTCATTATAATTTTAGTTGATACATTATTATTATATAATTCAATTCCTTGTAATAATCTATCTTCTAACATAGGACTAGGCTTATCACCCCAAATACCTGCACCTAAAATAATTATACAGTCTATATCTTCAAGATTAGACGATTCTTCTACTGATATTATCTGATTTTTAGTAGAACTTTTTATATATCCATTTATTCCTAAAACTACTAATACTAATACCAATAATATAACCGACAATATAAAAACAATTTTCTTTATTTTAATCATTTAATCCTCCGATTACTTTCAACAATTAACGATTAAATCTGTCAAAAATATTATATCATTAAATCAAAAAATAATCTATATCCCCAACAAAAAAAGCAAATCATTTATGATCTGCTCGTTAAATTGTAATTTAGCGAATAGTAACTTAATTTTCTTTTTTATTAAACATATGGCGTACTTTATCTATTCGATTATTTGGTCTACGTGATTGAATAACTGGTTCACAAGTAGCAATTTGATAATCTTTTAATTCTGT
>JAFWWV010000173.1 GCA_017523305.1 Clostridia bacterium | reverse complement strand
TGCTACTGTAGATTTTGAACCAACTGTAGAAGAACCAAAGGGACCTGTAGAACAAGAAAATTCAACAGAACAACAAACAGGAGAACAACAAGATTCTGTGTATGCTCAAATACTTGGAAGACTTGGTAAAAGAGAAACTTCAACCGAAGCAACATCTCCAGTAGACCCAACAACTCCACTTGAGCAATAAAAATGGTTAAAACATACAAAAATAAAAGTCTTTATTACAAAAAGTCATTGACAAATATATTAATATATGATATACAAAATTAACATCCACTTTTTAGGGGGTGTTAATTTTTTGAAAAAAGGTAATTATTATGAGAGACAGAATTACTCTTGCATGTACAGAATGCAAACAAAGAAATTATGATTCTTACAAAAACAAAAAGAATGACCCAGACAGAATTGAAATGAAAAAATACTGCAAATTCTGCAAAAAACATACTGCACACAAAGAAACAAAGTAATTTGTTTTTTTTATCATTTTACAAACATTGCTAAAAATGTTTGTTTTGGAGGTTTAAATGGCTAAAAGCGAAACAAACTCTACAAAGGAAGAAAAAACACTTACTAAAAAAGAATTAAAAGAACAACAAAAGCAAGAAAAATTAAAAAACAAAAAGCTTAAAGATAAAAAAGAAAAGAAAGAGAAAAAAGGCGGTTTGTTTAGAAAGTTAAAAGAAGCTTGGTCAGAACTTAAAAAAGTAACATGGCCAACTTTTGCTAACGTTGTAAAAAAGACAGGCGTTGTTATCTTAGTTGCTTTAATTTTTACAGTAGTACTTTTTGGTATTGATTATGTGCTTGGTCTTTTATATAACTTGTTTATATCTTAATTAGTTAAGTTAAAATAAAAATTTATACCTTATACGGAGTAATAAATGGAAGAAATAGAAGCAAAATGGTATGTGCTACACACTTTTTCAGGTTATGAGCAAGTTGCAAAAACTAATCTTGAAGCAGTTGTAAAAAAATACAACCTTGAAGAAAGAATTTTTGACATTATAATTCCTATGGAAGAAACCATTGAAGAAAGAAATGGCAAAAAGAAATTAGTTACTCGCAAACTTATGCCTTGTTACTTAATTGTTAAAATGAAGTACGGTGATGACCTTTGGCACAATATTACAAGAACTCGTGGTATTACAGGTTTTGTAGGTCCAAAAGGTAGACCACTTGCTTTAACTCAAGAAGAAATAAGAAAACTTCACCTTGAAAAAATTGTTGTTAATATTGATTTAAGACCAAATGATAAAATTGAAGTTATTGATGGCCCATTAAACAGTTTTGTAGGCACAGTACTTAGTGTTGACACAAACGCTAAAAAATGTAAGGTTAATGTTGAAATGTTCGGCAGAGAAACCCCAGTTGATTTAGAATTTTCTCAAATTAGAAAAATCTAATATTTTTAATTTTGTTAATAACTCTTGGTTGTAACTAAATCAAGGTTTATTAAAATGGTAAATATTTTTTAAAAGCATTTATCATTATATTGTGGGAGAGTGCAAATCTTTTCATACACTCGATTAAAACCACTATTTGCCAATAGGCAGGAGGAAAAAATGGCAGAGAAAAAAGTGAAGGCAATTGTTAAATTACAATTACCAGCAGCAAAAGCTACACCTGGACCACCAGTTGGTTCTACATTAGGACCTCATGGTATCAACATTGCAGCTTTTACTAAAGAATTTAATGACAAAACAGCAGACAAAGCAGGTTTAGTTATTCCTGTAGTTGTCACAATTATGGAAGACAGATCATTTACATTTGTTTTAAAAACACCACCAGCAGCAGTTTTAATTAAAAAAGCTTGTGGAATTGATAAAGCAAGTGCTGTTCCAAACAAACAAAAAGTTGCAAAAATTACAAAAGCTCAAATTAAGGAAATCGCAGAATTAAAAATGCCTGACCTTAATGCTGCAAGCATCGAAAGCGCAATGTCAATGATTGCTGGTGCTGCAAGAAGTATGGGCGTTGAGGTAGTTGATTAATAAAGTGGGAGAACGCAAAAATTTTATTTAGTTGCGTTTGTTAGTACCACAGGAGGTAAAAATGAAATTAGGAAAAAGATATAAAGAGGTTAGTGCTCTTGTTGACAAAACAAAAGTTTACGAACCAAAAGAAGCTCTTGAATTGTTAGTTCAAACTGCTAAAGCTAAGTTTGATGAAAGTGTTGAAATTCACGTAAGACTTGGTGTTGATGGCAGAAGTGCTGATCAACAAGTTAGGGGCACAGTAGTTCTTCCAGCAGGTACTGGAAAAACTAAAAAAGTTTTAGTTATTGCTAAAGGCGATAAAGCTGATGAAGCTACAAAACTTGGCGCTGACATTGTTGGCGGTGATGAAATTATCACAAAAATCCAAGGTGGTTGGGTAGATTTTGACGTATGTATCACAACACCTGATATGATGGGTTTAGTTGGTCGTGTAGCTAGAGTTTTAGGACCTAAAGGTTTAATGCCTAACCCAAAAAGTGGAACTGTTACTATGGACGTAGCAAAAGCTATTAATGATGTTAAAGCTGGTAAAGTTGAATATAGACTTGACAAAGCAAACATTGTTCACGTTGGTATTGGTAAAGTTAGCTTTGGCGTTGATAAATTATTCGAAAACTTCGATACTTTAATGAGCGCTATTGTTAAAGCAAAACCAGCAGCAAGTAAAGGTACTTACTTAAAGAGCATTACATTAAGTTCAACAATGGGCCCTGGAATTAAAACAACTTATAAAATGAACTAATCTTATTAATAAAAAAGAAAGCTAAAAATTGGCTTTCTTTTTTTTATTTTTTATATGCTATTTTGTTTTGATTTTATATAAAAACAATATAAAATAATATCATAGGAGTGTGTAAAAAAATGAGTTACGCAGATGATGTTTTTATTGAAAATTGTAAAAAAATTTTAAACGAAGGTGTTTGGGATACAACTGGCCCAGTAAGACCTAAATGGGCAGATGGAACTGAAGCTCACACTAAAAAAACTTTTTGTATTGTAAACAGATATGACCTTTCAAAAGAGTTTCCTGTTATGACTTTAAGAAAAACAGGTTTTAAAAATTGTGTTGATGAAATCCTTTGGATTTGGCAAAAAAAATCAAACAATATTAAAGATTTAAATAGTCACATTTGGGATAGTTGGGCTGATGAAAACGGTTCAATTGGTAAAGCTTATGGCTATCAACTTGGTGTAAAACATAAATATAAAGAAGGCGAAATGGACCAAGTAGATAGAGTTTTGTTTGACCTTAAAAACAACCCACTTAGTCGTAGAATTATGACTAATATTTATACTTTCCAAGATTTACACGAAATGAATTTATATCCTTGTGCTTATAGTATGACTTTTAACGTAACAGGCAATAAATTAAATGGTATTTTAAATCAAAGATCACAAGATATGTTAACAGCAAACAACTGGAATATTTGTCAATATGCAGTTCTTCTTCATATGTTTGCACAAGTTTCAAACCTAGAAGTAGGCGAACTTGTTCACGTTATTGCTGACGCTCATATTTATGATAGACATATTCCACTTGTTGAAGAAATGATTAAAAGACCAACATTTAAAGCACCTAAGTTTGTTATTGATAAATCAGTTAAAAACTTTTATGACTTTACTGTTGATAGTTTTAAACTTGAAGATTATGAATATAATCCACCTATTGGCAAAATTGAAGTTGCTATTTAATTTTGATAATATTAGATAATTTTAATAAAGGAATAATCAAATGAATTTAATTGTAGCAGTTGATAAAAACTGGGGTATTGGTGCAAAAAACGGTTTGTTATATAACTTTAAACAAGACATGAACTTTTTTAAAGAAATGACTATGGGTAAAGTTGTTGTTATGGGTAGAAATACTCTTGAATCTTTTCCAGGTGGCAAACCTTTAAAAAATAGAATTAATATTTGTTTATTTGACCAACCAGGTTTTGAAAGAGAAAATGTTGTTGTAGTAATGAACTTTGATGAGTTATTTGAAAAACTTTCTTACTACGAAACAGATAATATTTTTGTAATAGGTGGGGCAAGTGTTTATAAACAACTTTTACCATATTGCAAAAATGCATATATTACAAAAATTGAAGATAGCAAACCTGCTGAAGTTTTCTTTCCAAATTTAGATGAAAATAAAGATTGGGAATTAACAAAAACAGGTGATCCATTATATGAAGACAATACTGTTTTTTACTTCTGTAAATATGAAAATAAAAACGTTCAAAAATATAATTGGGCTATTAAACCAGATTTAATTTAATTATAAAAAAGAGATAACAAATTTAAGTTATCTCTTTTTTTATTTTTGTATAAAATAATTGCTTAAATATCTGTTGAAAAAACAAAAAAGTTGTTGTATTATTTGTAGGTAAAACAAAATAAAAAAATAAAGACGATTGCTTGTAATTTTTATGTAAAAAAGCAATCGTTTATATTTAAAAAAAGGAAATTTTTATTTATGCACAAATATGAAATAAATGTGGATAAAAATCAAAAATTAAGTGATGTTTTATATGGGTTTGGTTTAAAGCCAAGTCAAGTAAACAGGTTGTTTAAATTAAAAGATGTTAGACTTGATAATGTAAAACAATCAAAAGATTTACCAGTAAGTATTGGGCAAAAAGTTTCATTTTTTATTGAAGAAGAATTGTCAAAAAAATATGAGATTTTTTATGAAGATGACAACATATATATTGTTAATAAGTTTGAAGGAATTGAAGTTGAAGGGGATAACGGTTTAGAAGGTTCTTTAAAGGCAATTCCTGTACATAGGTTAGATAGAAACACTAAAGGCTTATTAGTTATGGCAAAAACCGAAAGCGTCGCACAAGGGCTTTTAAAGGCTTTTAAAGATAAAAATGTAACAAAAAAATATTTATGCGAAGTTGTGGGTGATACAAACTTTAAAGGTGAGTTAAAAGAAGCTTATTTGTTTAAAGATGCAAAACAATCTATAGCATATGTTTATAACGAACCTAAACCACATACAAGTAAAATTCAAACCAAATTTACAACATTAAAAAAGGGTACACAAACCAGTGTTGTTGAGTGTGAACTATTAACAGGAAAAACTCATCAAATAAGGGCACACTTATCTTTTTTAGGTCACGCAATTTTGGGTGATGGTAAGTATGGTAAAAAAGAAGACAATAAAAAATTTAAAGAAAAAACTCAAAAATTATTTTGTTATTATTTAAAGTTTAATTCTTTAAAAAATGAACTAGAATATTTAAATGATTTAGAGTTTAAATTATATCCTAATTGGTTTAATAAAAATTAAAAAAATCTTCACAAAAAAAAGAAGGCAAAAGTTTACAATGAACGAAAAAACTAAAAAAATTAAAATAGAGAAAAAAGATGTTAAAACATTAACTATTGAAATATTACTTATTATGCTAGGAACATTTATAACAGCAATGGGTTTTAAATTGTTTTTAACCCCAAACAACATTGTTCCTGGTGGATTTATGGGTATTGCCCAAATTATATATGATTTATTAGCAGGCATTGATTTTACTGTAATTTCTGTGTCAATTTGGTATATTATTCTTAATGCTTTTTTATATATTTATGCTGTAAAATGCTTAGGAGTTAAGTTTGGTATTCGTGCAGGAATAGGTATTGCAAGTTACTCACTTTTTGTTGCTCTTATTGAGCAAATGCCTTTTGTAAATGATATTTTATTACAACTTGAAACTGAAGCAACTGCTATGGCTGGTGCTGGTGTATATATTCTTTATGCTATTTATGGTGGCGTTTTAATGGGTATTGGTATAGGCCTTGTTTTTAGGGGTAATGGTTCAACTGGTGGTTGCGATATGGTTGCTGTTGTAGTTAATAAATTTTTTCCTACAATTACAACTGGTCAAATAGTTATGTGCGTTGATGACCTTGTTGTTGTTTTAAGCGCCATTGCTTACCAAAGTTTAATGTTGCCGCTTTATGCATTAATCACAATTTTCATTTGTGGTAAAGTTTCTGATATATTCGTAGATGGTGTTAAATCTTTCAGGGCTTATTATATTATTACCGAAAAGAAAGAAGAACTTTCTCAAGCAATATTTGATAATGTTCATAGGGGCGTAACAAACATTAAATGCGAAGGTATGTACACTAAAAAAGATAGAGATATGCTTTTAGTTATTGTTCGCAGATCTCAAGTTATGACTTTAAAACGAGTTGTTAAAGAAATTGATCCAGATTCATTTATGTTTAGCGATAATGTAAAAGAAGCATACGGTAAAGGATTTTTAACATATTCTGATTCAACAAAAACAAAAGAACACAAAAAGAAAATTAAATCAATTTTACCTGAAGCTAAAACAGAAAATATTTCAACTAAAAAAGAAGAGAATATTTAAAAAGGATTTAAAATGAAAAAAGCAATAATATTTGATT
>JAFWWV010000172.1 GCA_017523305.1 Clostridia bacterium | reverse complement strand
TAATAAATCCATAGTCATTTGTAATTAGTTCTGGTCGCATTTTTGGTATTTCCCATCCCGGAAGATAATAATGCATTCTATCAAAGAAAGCCGAATCATTTGCCATTTCTGGTGGGAATGGCTCAAACACATGTGATGTTTTAAGCAATACTTCAACACTTTGATTTATATTTCCTACAAAAACCATAGAAGCATTTGCATTTTTTTCTTCTTTACCTCTTGCAAAAGACCCAGAAGCCATATAATCTTTCATTATTTGAATACCATCTTTATCTTTAAAACTAATTCCTGCAACTTCATCAAACGCAACACAGTCCCACATTCCAACAAGTCCTATTTTCTTTTGACTCATATTATAGAATAAGTTTGCTACTGTTGTTTGACCACCAGAAACTAATATACTATTTGGTGATATTTCTTTATAAATATGTGATTTACCTGTTCCTCTCGGACCTAATTCACATAGATTATAATTATTTTCAACTAATGGTACTGCTCTTTCAAGAAAGTGCCATTTTTGTTCTTCTTTTAATTTTCTAGGCTCTATTCCTATTGAACGAATAATTATATCTATCCATTCTTCTTTTGAAAAATATTCTCTACCCTCAAATAATTGATTTAAATCCATATTAGGTATTTGAATTGGTTCTAAACTTGTTATAGTAAAAGGTGCTTTATGCTTTTCTTGGTCATCATAATAATAACTTACTTTTATAATAGACCATATACCACCTACAAGTAATTTATCATACTTATTTACTATATCTTCACTTATCAGTGCGTCTTTAATTCCCAAATTAGAAAACTCTGCTTGATATACATCTAGTCTTTCATTTAATTTAACAGTGATTTTATCAATAACTGTATATATACCTTTTTCTTTTATTTTTGATTTTACTTTTTCTGCCTCATCTGGTCTAACAAAGTTTTCTGCAAGAATGTTTTTAACAGTTTTTATTCCATCTGCTATTGCGTCTTCATCACTTGTTGCACAATACATTCCTAATAGATATTCAAGAACATATACAGGAACATTCGCCCCCTCTTTTATTTTTTTAGTTAAATCTTTTCTTACAACTTTTCCTGCAAAATAATTATTTAACTTTTCATCTATTATTTCCACTTGTCACACCTCCTAAAAATCAAAATTATTTACTATTGCTATATCAATATAGAATTTTATTTTTTGTACTTCTATTCCTGTTTCTTCATCAATTATAACTAAATAGTAAGCCTTTTCTTTATCATAACTTATATTTTTAAATACAAATTTTTCTTTAAAGAATCTATCTTTAACTTCTGTATTTTCGTAATTTGCTACTATGGTACATTCATCAGATATTCTATTTCCACTTTCATCTTCAAAATGTACTAAATATCTACAAGGTTTATTATTGTCATCAACATTGTTATCTTGTAAAAACTCTAAATAAGTTATTGCATTTGTAATTTTTGTAGATAATCCACTATATGTAATACCTACTTTCTTACTTGTATCAGATGTTCTTGATGATTTAAAATCAATTACCGGAATAATTATTTCTTGTGGAAGTATTCCACCGTGAACATAGTTAATTCCTGTTCCTTGTCTTGCATATATTATATTCCCTTTTGGTATATTTACATATCCACTATCTTGTCCAAATATATAATCAAGATTTATTGATAATATTCCTTCTTCTTCTGAAACACTATCTGAATAAGAATATCTTGTTTTTTGTTTAGTTGCATTACTTATTTTATTAGTTTTTTCATAATTTTCTACTTTTCCTCTTTTATAAAAGAATCCGTGATCGGCAGTTATAAATGCATTTATTCCACTAAATGTTGTATGCAAATCTCTTACTAATTTTTCTAATTCATTTATTGCTTTATCACAAGCAGTGAATATAGTATTTTCATTATGTTCTCCTGCATTATCTACTGTGTCGTGATATATATAAACAACCTTTTTACCAGAAAATAATTTTTTCCATTCTAGTTTTGTCATATCATATAGATCATCATATTTAACAGCAATAGAATCAGGATTTTCGTTTTGTAATAATATCTGTCTATCTTTAATGCTTGAAGAAGATAATCCATCAACTAAAATATCATCACTATCTTGAACTCTTGATAATTCTTTATTGGGTAGCAATGCAGCCATACCTAATTTTGTATAAGATGGTACTAATCCTTGCATATAACCTATATCAGATTTACTAGCAAAAACTTTTAATCTATTATTAAGTTCTTTTGCACATTCATATCTAAATGCGTCTGATACAATTACAACTATTCTATCTTTTTTATCATTAAATGGCTTAATATAATTTTTATAAAAATCTTTTTGTAATGTAATACGATTAGAATCATATTTTGTTAAATTCTCTATCATATCACTCCATTTAATTGATAATTCAGTCATAAAATCATTTATATAAATATTCTCTATTTTATTTTTTAAGTTGATAAATAAATCTTTATCTTCAATATTATCATAGTAGAAATACATTTTTCTGTATAATGTATCTACTTCGCTAAAATTATCTGCATAATCTTTTGCAAACTTATCAATATCAACTATTTTAATTGCATTTTCTAATTCTTTAATTTTTTCAAAGAATGCTATGGATACTTTTAATAAATTATATTCATTCTCTAATTTATCAAACCAATATTTATTTTCTCTATCATCAATATAATTCTTATAAATATCATATTCGCCTATACCATTAAATAGTTTATCAACTAAATATTTGATAACATATTTATCAATTACTTTAAATGCGTCAGATAAGTTGTACTCTTCAATATCCATTGATTTTAGCAATTCTTCTATTCCAAATTCTTCTTCAATGTCTTGTGCAATTTTTTCAAAGTATTCTTTTGTCGTTTTATCTCTCATTAAACTATTGATAAAAACATATACATTTGTTGTTTTCTTCGTTAATAAATATTTACTATATCTACTAACTTTCTTTATATCTTTTAAACTTGTAGCAAAATATGTAAATACTAATGACTTATACACTTCTTGCAATTCTTCATATGAGTTAATACTTACACCAAATGTATCATTAAATATACCTAAAATAAATTCTTCATTACCAAACTTAAATAGTTCTTCATATTTCTTTTCATCTTCAAAGTTATATTTAACTATTTCTTTTAATATTTCATCTTCATTGATTGACTTTATATTTAATAATATTGCAGTAATAATTAAATCAATATTATCTGTATTCTTTTCATCAATATCAAAGTTTTTAAATTCTGTTTCTCTTTTTTTGTTGCCAAAGAACTTGGCATATTTTTTTATAACATTACGACAATCTTCTGTTAATCCCAAGTTCTTTAATCTCATTGTTGTTGAATCTGGATTAAATAATAAATCACTATTAGAAGTTTCTAAATCTAATAAGTCATTATCAATACCTTTTTTTCTTTCAAAAGGAAGATATATAATAATGTTTTTGTTTAGTTCTTCTTTTTCTATATGATATCTTATCCAGAAACTATTGTTATCATATTTAATAATTTCAGTATCTTCTAATTCAAGTTCATTTATAAAATCTTGATATTCCTGTTTAGAATCATACCAAAATATTATTTTTCTAGTTCTTTTTCTTTCTGTATCTCTTGAAAAAGCACCTTTTAAAGTATCTTTCAAAAGTTCTAATACTTCATCAAACATATTCTATCCTCCTATTTGATTTTTGCTAGTATATCTTTAAACTTGTCATAATTCTCTTTAACGCCATCATCTAAATCAATACTAATTCTTTGATTTGCAATATGTGCAATTTTTTCATCGTACTCTTTTATTTCTTGTAATTTAGCATTCAAATCTACTTGTTTGTTTTGTACTGCTTTCTTGTCTGACATAGACAATTCTGTTGTAAGTTTATAATTTACGTCAGATAATAATTTTTCATAAGTTGTTTGAATTCTATGTAAGTAATCTAATCTAATCTTTGGAATTAGATTTTCATTGTATCTGTGCATATAAACAAGTGCTTTAAAACCATTTTTCTTACCACTATCAAATAGCCAATATATTGGTCTTTTTTGATAAATCTTAACGTGGTCATTAAAGAAATCATTTAAGAAATATCTTCTTATTGCGTCTTCACTTGTTTCTGTTCCTTTTTTACCTAATGCCTCAGCAATGAAATCCATATTTTCATTAAATGTATTCGTACCAAATGCTACTCTTATAAATGACTTAAACCTTTCAACTATGTCGTCCCCAAAATATGCTTCATCTGTTATTGGTATAATATTATCTTCATCTGCTTTAAATAACTTGTAGTTATCTTTATTAAAAGTACCACCTGCATATACTATTCCGTATTCATCTAATGAGTACCTACCAAACATACAACCAACTGCATAACTTAATAAAGATTTAATATCTCTTTCCCTGTCTGCTTTCCTAACAGTTATATCTTTGTCCATAATTTCAGGTGACATATCATCATTAAGTCCATAATTATCAATAAATATTCTATTAAGTTTTTCTTCTTTATCCTTTAAATCTTTACATCTATTATTACAACTTCTGTCCCAATGAACATAAGCCTCTTTTAAGTTATTACATACTTGGAATCCATTTGATTCCTCTTTTTTTATTTGTTTTGGATTCATATTTGATTCATAAATAAGTGGATGAGTTTTAAAATCCCAACTTGTTTCAAACGAATCCCAATCTTCTTTTGATATAGATATACATTCATCAACTAAATCAGATACCATTTCTAGTATCTTATCATTATATTTTAAAGGTATTTTTAAAATATCTCCACTTTGATATGCCATTGTTGGATTTATTATATTTAATATATTTTTATTAAGACTTGTATTCATAAATCCTAAAAAATATTTTATTTTATTTTCATCATTTAAAAACAATGTCATACCATTAACATCAAAAATGAATCCATCTTTAACGTATCTTGTTCCAAAATTTGTACTACTAATTAAAGACCAAGTAATACCTTCTTTAAAATAATAATTAGTATTTTGTGGTCGTGATTTTAATTTACCACTACCATCAAAAAAGTTTTTTATTTCTTTACCATCAAATTGCCAATTAACGACATATTCATTATTACCATACCATTTTCTATAAAAACCACCTTTATTGTAAGGATACCATTTTATTTTACTTTCAATAGTATCTTCTGTTTTTTTACAATTAAAGTTTATATCATTATTATTTACTTCATACCAAAATCTTAAAAACCTATTATTGTCAGCAGTTGCTAATCCTTGTTTTGCGTTTCCATATTCACTAATTGGTGGGTATTCTTTGAATATACTAAAATATTTATCATTAAGCCAATAGGCAATAGGGCAACCTGATATATCTATAAATTTATTTTGATTTATTGCAAAATGAATTTTTAAAGGTCCTGTAATTGTATCATCTTCAATATTTTCTTCTTCAATACTTTCATTTTCGTTAGTTATCTCTCTTGCTTTATATTTATCAAAATCAAACTTGTAATTATAATCATCTTTGGCATTTAAAAACATTTTTTCTATGTCTTTTAATTCAATAAATTGAAATGTTCTTTTATTTAATCTAAAATATTCACCACGGAAATTATTATCATAGTCGTTTTGAACAACAAATGCAGATGATCCAAAATCTATACCAAAAATACCTCTCCCCATATGTAATAAACTATATATATTCTGCTCTAACACTAAACTTTTTCTTAATTCTTCATATGTTGAAATAAATAAAAATGTCGGTTGTGTAATCATACCATAAAATCCATATTCTTTTGTATATTCTCTACATTTTCTTATGAATACTGAATATAAATCAGATTTATATTTGTCATAATTATCTTTAACATACCTTGAAAGTTTTTCACTCATTCCCTTATTACCCATATAAGGAGGATTGGTTACTACAACATCATACTTTTGAGATAATATTTTCGCACATTTGATTATTGGAATATATCTTTGTAATTCAATACCAAATATTGTGTTATTATTATTTATTTCTGTAATAAGTTCTGAATAATCTCTATTCTCAACTTTTAAAATTGAACCTATTTCTTTGGCATTAATAAATGTATCTATTAAATAACTTGCATTTTCTTGTGCTTTTTCATTATATATATTATCTAATGAAGTTCTATTTAAACTATTAGTTTCTTGAATACTTGTTATATTTAATTCCCTTACAATATCTTTGTTAAAAATATTTTTATCAATTTCTCGTGCTTTAAGGAGTAAAGATAATATAGATAATTGTCCTGCTCTATCATCAATGTCTAGTCCAAAAATATTATTTTTTAAAATAAGTTCAGCAACTTCTTTCTTGTTGAAACCATATTCTAAATATAATTCATAAAACATCTCAAAAGCATATACAAGAATATGTCCACTTCCACAACAAGGATCAAAAAACTTAATATTTCTTATATCTACTTTTTCATCTGTATCAGAATCATTACTTACATAATATTTTAATTTTTTTCTATAAGTATTAGAAGCATATCTTCCTAATGTATTTTGTACTAAATATTTAACAATCCAATCCGGAGTAAAAATCTGTGTTGCAGATGGAATATTCTCTTTTTTTATTTTTATATTCTTTTTTAAATCTGCAAAAACTTCATCTTTTCTTTCAGAAATGTAATATTGATATAACCAACCAATTATTTCAACTTGATTATAATTATTTTCTGGAACTTCATTTATTACTTTTGTAATAAAGCCAGTATCATTTAATAAATTATCCGGTATTAAAATATCAATATAGTCTGTAATACCATCAAAAACTTGTGGTATTACTCTACCTAGTTTTTTACAAACTAATAATAATATATATTTGAATTTTTCATTATCGTCTTTTAATTCTGCATACTTTTCTTTTTTAAATTCAATATCTAATTCTGGATTCATTAAATTAGTAAACTTTAATATTTCAGGATCAGGAGTATTGTCTTTTGACGACAATACTCTTATTCCTAATGATTGATTATCTCTTGTTAATGGCAACATATCATTTATTTCCATATAGCGAATTGCTATTATTCTGTTAAACCAAGTGTATGCTGCTTCTTCTATTACTTGTTCAGGTGATAATTCTTTTATTCTTTTTATTAAAAGTTCACGTTTTTTATATTCTTCATTAGTAAGGCTTAACGAATGTTTTGAATTAGATAAAATATATAAATCGCCTTTTTGCTCTTTTGTAAATTCTTCATCAATATAATATGTATTGATTTTATTTTTAATTTTTGACATTAAATCTTGTCTAGATTCAATAGCAAATTTTTTTAATATGGCTTTATCCATTTAAAACACTCCTTATCTAATTGTTAAATTATTATTCTTTTCAAATTCTTTTAATAATTTATTTTTTAATTCCTCAACATACTTGTCAATATCTTCTTTTGAGTTAATTTCATAAGAATGATTCATCAAACTATCAGTTCTAACAATCGTTCTTTTAACAATTTTTTCTTCAACTACTTCACCGTTTTCAGTAGTAGCATTCTTCTTACTTTTTTCACGTTCAAGTGTATATATAAATTGGTCTTTTAATTGGTCAATTCGTGTTTGTTGAGCAAATATATCTTTTAGTTCATTAGATTTACTTAATGTTTCAATAGCACTTTTACAAGTTGTAATATAAGATTCCCATAAAGTTCCGGCAAAACCTGCTTTTTCTACTTCATTGTTTATGTATTCAATTGTATCTTCTACCATTTTAATGATTGGTGCAGATTTAACTTCATACATATTTGTAAGTATATCTATTAAATCTTTTCTTAAAGTAGGCAATTCGTGTATTTCACTATATGGCTCTTTTGCAGTTAAAATAGATACAATCTTATCAACTACATTATTTAATTCTTCATTTTTATCTGCATAATCCTTATTGTTATCATAAATAGTTATAATTCTTCTTGCCTCGTCAAATTGTTCCTTTTGAGTTCCATCAAAGAAATCTAATATCATTTCTACTCTTGGTGCTAATGAAACTAATTCTGTTTTATAATTTGAAACTTCCTTAAAGAATTCTCCAACATCTCTAATTCTTAATAATCTTTCCATCATTGAACTTGATTCATCTTTAACATCTTGTCCTGGATATTGATATTTTGTATTAGATAAATGATAGTATCCTGCTATTTTATTTAATTTATTTAATGTACTTTGAAGACAATCACGTTTGAAATCTTCCACCATTCCATCTTCATCATCTCTTAAATTGATTACATTAAAAGCATTTCTAGCAACAGATTTTAAATCATTTATTAAACTCATTTCAATTTTTTGTCTAATCTTAATTATTGTTCTGTCATAATAATCTCTTTTTAATATTTTAGTTAAAGTATCTTCTGATGTAATATTTTGAACTTCATTGTTATAAATTAAAGATATTACTTCATCTTTTAATAATCTAGTTAAAATATATAAAATATCTTCATCTAAGAATCCATAAGGTGCAGTTCCAAAGTCTTGTAATAATGTTCTAGTTGTCATTGTCATACTATAAGCGTTCTTTTCTTCACAATATTCCTTCATTGCGTCATAAGCCTTTTGATTAACAAACTCAACTTCATTTCCAAGCATATTTTGTCTGTTCTCGTGGAATAAATCTTTAATATCTTGTGTACTAAAATTATGTTTGATATAAGCAAATTTAGTATAAATATTATTGATTAAGATTTCTAATGCCTCGTATGCTCTTGTTCTTGCCTCTTTTGAATTTATATTTTGTCTATCCCCAGCAATTATAATTTCAGCAACATTTAATTGTTCTCTTATATTTTCTTTAACTCTTGCTTCTGCTTTCTCTATTTCTCTTTGTTTTGCTCTTATAATATCTTCTACTTGTTGTGTTTGGAATATTCCACTTTTACTTCTTCTATATTCTTCCACTTGTAAGTAATTAGTTATTTCATCATAAATCAAAGTAGAGATTTCTAATTTTATAAATACATATTTATTTTCCCTAGCAGACTGCATAATAATTTCTGTATCATCTCTTTCAGGAGATGTTGTAACTACCTTTATACCAATTTCATATTCTTGTGAATACTTAATATTATCTATATATTTAGTTAAAGGGAAATTTTTATTTTTATATGTAAATTTATTATCAGTAAGTATATAGTCAAAAACAATTCTCTTTAAATAATCTGTTATTCTGTTTTGGTCAATAACAATTTGTTTTATTTCTCTATTTATTTCTTGTTCTTCATCTGTTAAGAACTTATATTCATCATTATTTCTTTGTATTAAAGTTTGAACTTCTAACCTTCTTAAAGAATCTGCAATTTCTTTCTTAATTGAAATCTTATCATCTTTTATATTAGAAACATATAATGTTGATAAGTTATCTATATTTGCAGGTATTTCTTTAATATTTTTAAGCATAAATAACATTTTTAATACTTTTATATCAATTTCTTTTAATTCACCACTTTGTACTGTATCAATGGCAGACTTAATTACTATTTTTACTTGATGTTCTAAAAATTGTTCAATAGTATCATAAAACGCATAAAATGGAATAATAGTTCCTACTTCACTATTACCATATCTTTTTGCAGTTTCTTGGAATGCACCTAATAATGATCTTTCACCACTTGATAAGTGTTTTCCTGCATATCCGTGTTTTCTTATATCAGTAAATACATCTTGTAATAATTTAAATTGATAAGGAATAAATGGATATGTTTCTGCAAAATCATTGCTATCTTCATATACCTTTTGATATGTAGCACTTTTAAATGTTAATAAATTTCTAATAATTGATTCTTCTTTATCATAAATCATTTTTAAACTTGTTTTAGATTCTTCATTTTTATCAAGAATTCTTTTCTTAATTACTTCATCTATATCTGAACTTGATAAAGATAATTTTGTATCAAATCTACCTTGTATTTTTGAAAAGTCATTACCTTGTACTTTTACAACATCATCAATAGCCTCTTGTGAAGTAACTATAACCCAAGCCTTTCCACCACATTCAAGTCCTAAATCTTCAACTATTGTTTGAAGATTTAACATTAAACTTCTATCATCACCTATATATTGACCAATTTCATCAACTAGGAATATAACGTGATGATTATTACCTTTTTCTTTAATGTAATCTCTAACTCTTTCTGCAAATTTTTCTACTGATAAAGTATAATTTTTTTCTGTTCTTTCAACTATACTTCTTGCTTCTTCAACAGATTTATTTAACACTTCTGCGTAGGCATTCGCAAATTCATCTTCTACGAATTGAATTCCATCTCTCATTTCTTCCCAAGTGCTATTTGCTTTACTTTCAAAAGATTTTTTAAATTCATCATATTTACCTTGACTAATAATATGTCTTTCTATTTCAGCAACAAATGGTGTTATTGATAGTCCTAATTTCTCGTTAAATACTTTTTCAAAAACATCTAATATTCTATCTTTTGTTCCATTGCTATTTTCTGTTTTAGAATCAATATTAAATAAAATAACGTCAGTAGAAATATTACCTGCTCTTTTTATATCAGCAAGTAGCATTTTATCTTCTATTTTATCATCAAAATAATCTACTGCTGCTTTACCATTTACTAATTTATTTTCTAATAAATAAGAAACAATTTTAAGAAAGTGAGATTTACCACTACCAAAGAATCCTGAAATCCAAACTCCCATTTTTTCAGTATTTGTATTTATACCTGTGTTGTATGCAGAAAAGAAACTATTAAAATGTTTTAATAATTCTTCTGTGACTACATATTCTTCTAATTCTTGTCCTATATAACTTTCATCATCAACCTTAATAACACCTTGTATTTCTCTCTCTATATCTTTTGCATATAGTTTTTTTAAATTTTCCATTTCTATACTCCTTTACTTATCTCTATAAATTACTTGTGTTTCATCATCACACATTTCTGTTGTTCCTGTTCCTAAATTACTTTTTATACAGTCATCTCTATTATCATATATTGATTTAAAATGACCATCTTCTATGTCCCAAGTATTTCCGTGTGCATTACTAGCACAGTAAATTCCTACAATTAAGAATAAAACAACTATTATTGCTATTCCTGTTTGAATACTCTTAAAGCATTCATTTAAAAATTTCAACACATCTCTATACCATTACTTTCTTCCAACAAATTGGAATGCTCTATAATAATTATCATTTTCCAATTTATTGAATAATTTAAAACTTTGCCCGTTATAACTTCCCGGATATAACATAATCAAAGGATTATTTGTGACAATACTATGTAGATTATTAAGTATTGTATGGGCTCTTATTACCCCATAACATTTGCCTATCCCTGTTATTAAAACTATTTGATTTGGCTCTATTTCATTTTTAATTTTTTTCATAATCAAATCGTTTCCTGAGCCAATTCCTATTGTTTTAGATATAAGGGTATTTAAATACTTAGCGTCTTTCTTTTTTTCGTAATCAAAACATTTTTCTAAAAATCCTTTTTCTTTTAAAACTTCTATTATAATGTCGTATATATCAAATACTTTGATATTAAGTTTAGTTTTCTTTAAAAGATAATTTTCTAAATATTCTCTTACAACATATTCATCTTCTGGATCATAATCAAAAACGTGAAAGTTTATTTCATTACCAAGTCCATTAGATTCAAATAAATCTTTACTACTTAATTTATTTGTCATTTCTTGTAATCTTGTATTTATATTTTTCATAACAACCCTCCTATCGCTTTTGCATATTCTATATCGCCTTTTGCGTCTAGCATACTTATATATTTTTCTTTTAACAAAGGTCTTTCTATCTTAAATCTATCTTTTTCTTTTATAACTAATCCAGAATCTTGTAATATCTTCATAATTACCTGTTTTAGTTTAGCACTTGTTGTTTCAGATTTATTTTTTAATGTATTACTTAAAATACATTTTTCTTCATACCAATTATCTATTTCAAATTTCTCAATGTATTCTTTTCTCATATACAATTTATCTTTATAAACTTCTACTACAAAATCTCTAACTAATTTATCGGTTTTCATTATTGTATATAAAAGAATATATTTGCTATTCTCTATGTCTGACCTTACAAAATCTTCTAACATTTCATCATCCATAATTTTTAATCTTCTAAAAATTGGAGAATTAACTCTTTTTACACTATTTATTTTTTTATGTTTTATAAGATTTTCTTCTAAATTTTTTCTTTTTAGTTCTTCTGGTTTCATTCCATCTAATAAATATTCTGCTAGTATTTTTGTTTCATTATATAAAAATGGCTCACCAGTTAGTTTAGCACTATAATCTTCCATATATCCTCCCTCATTCATAAAGTAATTTAATACGATAAAATTATACCATATATTATCTAAATTTGCAATTTTTGAAGAAAAGAAATAAAATATTCGCAAGATTTTTAAGTTTTTAAAACTTTTATTCGCATTTTTTGTTATTTTTCTAACTTAAATAGTCTATTTCCCCCAGAAATATAATATTAGTCCAAGTTAATGAAATAATAAATATAGGTGATGACTAATGATTATTAAAAATTTAAGAATGAGCAGAGAAAATATGGATTTAAAACAAATAGAAATTGCAGAATTTCATAATGTTAATTTTTCAACTGTATCTGGTTGGGAAACAGGTAAAGATACTATTCCATTGAGAAGACTTATTAAATATGCAAATCATTATAATTTTAGTTTGGATTATCTATTCGGTCTAGAAAAGTATAACGATACATCTTACTTACCATTAGAGATAAATTTAGATATTATATCAAAAAATTTAAGAATAATAAGAAAAAATCATCAAATGACGCAAGAAGATGTAGCAAAGAAAATTAACACTACACAAGCGTCATACGCACATTATGAAAATGCTGTAAATTTAATTCCCACTGCATTTCTATTTAACTTAACTAAAATATATAAACCTTTTTCAATAGATGCTTTATTAGGTAGAAAAAAGCAATAAATCGTGTTTGATTTATTGCTTTTCTATTGTTTCAAATTTTATTTTCTTTATAACCTTTGGAAATGTTTTTACTATTTTTTCTTCATCAAGAACTTTTTCAATATGTTCACTAAATCCATAAGAAATAAACTTATCTCTGTCATTTGATACAGTTAATACAATTACGGGAGTATCAAAATCCTCTATTTCTTTTAACTCATCTAATAATTTAAAACTACTTGTAATTTTAGATTTATGCTTACTTCCGTAGTATTCATTATTTGATATGATAAGATCGTAATGCATAAAAGTTTTTACTCTTTCTATAATATCTTCTGCTGTTTCTACTACATCTACATCAAATCCCATTCTCATTAACGTACCACAAGTATTTCTTGCTGATGAAGGATTATAATCTCCTACTAATATTTTGGGTTTCTTTTTTCCAATTACAACCCAATTATGATTTTTAACAATTAGCATTTTTTCTATACCTACACTTTTTATCTCTTTATCATAATCTATTCTTTCAAGTTCTCTTTTATAAATATCTCTAATTTCAACTTCTTTATTTAATCTATCAATTTCATTATTTAATTCTTCAATTTTATTTTTTGTTTTTTCAACATATTCTGAAATAAAACAAAAACAAATTAAAATAAATACACCTAAACCAACTACTACAAATTCCATTTCTCTTCTCCTTTATTTTATATAATATTTTCTACTTTATATTCATCTTTTAAAATCTTTCTTGCCAGTTCATATATTTCATCTTTATATGATTGAAGTTCTCTATATTCATTTAATGCACGAACTATTTCTTCAAACATTTCTTCACTTTGAACTTCATCTAATTCTTCAATACAGTAATTTTTAAAACATTCATAAGCAAATAAATTTGCTGCTGATGTAACAATAGCATTTTTTCTTATCGTTTTATCTATTTGCATATTTTCATATAATCTTTTTACTTCTTCATAATCATCATTAGATAAAATAATTTCATTTTTTAATCTATAATTTAAATTTAAATATGTTTTAAGTTCATCTCCACTATCAGGAGGTAATTTTTTTATTATACTTTTAAAAAAACCATATTTCCCTTCAAGTAAAAATTCTATATTGCAATAATAATCATCAGGACTAACTCTAATTCCTCTTTCTACTTTTTTTATCATTTCCTTTCTAATTGTAAAATTTTCAACGCCATTTGATACTGTTATCATTATACCTCCTATTTAATCTATTTTCCCAAGTTGTTTTCTAAAAAAAATACAGTACACCTATATCAAATGTACTGCTCTTAATGACAGAATATATTATAACACCATATTTCCATAAAGTCAACGGCTATCCGTGAACAATTTCAACGGATTTCCGTTAAAATATTAAGGGAAATGAGGTGTGTAATTTGTTATTTAAAGAAGCAGTTAGTAAAAGAATATATGAAATATGTGACATTTATAACTATACTCCTAACAAATTGGCTGAATTATCTGCTGTCGCACCATCTACTTTACAAGATATGCTTGCATTAAAAGTAAATAAACCAAACGCTTATGTTATTTATCAAATATGCAAGACAGTTAAAATGAAACTTAAAGATTTTTTTGATAGCGATTTATTTGATAATTTAGAAGATTAAAACTATTCACAATTTTGTGAATAGTTTTTTATTTATGATTAGGAAATATATCTATTCCTAATGCTGCAAGAGGAAATAATAAAATACCGAATATCATTCCTTTTAGTATGTACCATAACCCTGAAAATATCTTCCACATTATTATAAATGGAAAGAAAATTAAGTTGAACAGTAATTTCATAACTATTTTATTCCTCCCATTGCAAGTATAACATCAAAAACAAGATATTATTCAAAATGGAAGTCATTTTACAAATAATATTTAAAAGTGTCAAATACCTAATATAATATTATCTAAAAAATCTTGATTATTTCACCATTTATATCATAAATGTTTTTTAATAATATTTTTCTTTTATCAACTAATATAATTTCTTCGTTAACTTCATCAATCACTCTAACTTTGCCATTTACTTCTTCATATTTTCCACCATCTTTTAATTTATCTTTAACAAAGATAACAAAGTTTATTTCTGGTTGTTCTTTTATATGTTCTTTTATTATTTGTAATTTTGTATTTATAATGTTGTATTCTTCATCACTTAATTCTATCCTTTTATCTGTGCGTCTAGCAGTTTCCTTGACTTTATCATCATATCCTGTTAATGCAGCAAATGGTGCAAATTGTGCAGAACGTGCTTCCAATGACATTCTTTTTCTCGTTTTTGATTCGTAATGTGGAAGATTTATAATATCATCATATTTATTCACTATGTCCTCCTATCTGTTTGTTTCTATCAATAGTAGTAGCACCATCTTCTAGATTCATACCTTTTAAAATAGCATTTTTTCCAAATCTTTTCTTTAAATCTATCATTACTTTTTGGACTTTCATTTCATTTTCTTCATCTTTTATTTCTTCTTCAAAATCTTTTTCTGTAACATTAGAAAACAAGTCAATTTGTTTAAATTTAGGTCTTATATCTATTTTTTCTTTTTTTTCTAATTTATTTACTGATATATTTATCTTTCTAACAAGTAATAAAGGATTGGCAATCTTTTCATATAGTTTTAAAAATCCATCTATTATTTTCTTTGATGACGAAGTATAAGTTTCAAAATTATATGTTCCGTGAGAATGTTTTGGTACTTCTCTACCATAATGATCTAATGTAATTTCACCTGCATATTTTTCTCTAATATTTACATTTGTTAAATTCTCAATGTCATAATTTATTGTTAATGTAATTTGATTAGTCATCAATCCTTTTTCTACTAAATCTAATGCAATTAAATCTGCCATTTCTTTTATTATCAACTTTGTTTTTTTATAATCATATGGACAATGTAAAACTTGCCCAGAACTTAAACTATTAGTTGATGGTTTATAGGCTTTTATACTCTCAATAGTACAAGGTTCATAACCCCAAGCGTGATCTATTAACAATTCTGCATTAACACCAAATAATTTATATAATAGATTTTCATTTTGCAAAGAACATCTTGCAATATCACCCATTGTATAGATTCTATTTTTTTCTAATTTTTCAGCAATACCTTTTCCAACTCTCCACACATCCGTTATGGGTTTATGATTCCATATTTCTTTTCTATAAGACATTTCATCTAGTTCTGCTATTCTTACCCCAAATTCATTTGGCTCTTGATGTTTTGCTACAACATCCATAGCAACTTTTGCAATAAATAAATTTGTTCCAATACCTGCTGTTGCAGTAATACCTGTTGTATCATAAACATCTTTAATCATTTTAGTAACAAGTTCTCTTGGACTAATATGATATGTATTAAGATAATTAGTTATATCACAAAATACTTCATCTATTGAATAAACATATATATCTTCCGGTGCTATATATTTTAAATATACATTGTATATTCTTGTACTATAATCCATATAATATGACATTCTTGGTGGTGCTATAATATAATCTAATTCTAAACTTGGATTATCTTTTAATTCATCATCATTATAAGATTTTCCACTAAATGTATAATATTTTGTTTTTCTTCTTCTTTCATAATTTACTTGTTTTACTCTTTGTATTACTTCAAAAAGTCTTGCTCTACCACCAACTCCATAAGATTTTAAAGATGGACTAACAGCCAAACAAATTGTTTTTTCTGTTCTACTTTCATCTGCAACAACTAAATTAGTTTTTAATGGGTCTAAACCTCTTTCTTTACATTCAACAGAGGCATAAAAACTTTTTAAATCTATACATATATATACTTTATTTTTCATTTATACCTCCTACAAACTTTTGTTCTATTAGATTATATTATATAAAATACAATAAAACACGCGAACAAATAAAAAAAGCAAATCATTTATGATCTGCTCTATAAATTGTAATTTAGCGAATAGTAACTTAATTTTCTTTTTTATTAAACATATGGCGTACTTTATCTATTCGATTATTT
>JAFWWV010000171.1 GCA_017523305.1 Clostridia bacterium | reverse complement strand
CCTTTAATAATTAGTTTATTATTGGCAACATTGTTAACTTGTATTATTTACGGAACCGTAGGCTTGTTATCTTTTTGGATAGAAGAAGCAACTCCTTTTACTTGGATAATACAAAAATTTCAAATGTTATTTGGATTATTCTTCCCACCAGAGTTTTTTCCAACTTGGCTTCAACCAATAATTAATTACAGCCCTGTGTATGCTATGATGAGTGGCCCTTGCAAACTTTTGGCAAATTTCAGTTGGGATTTGTTTTTAAATGTTACTTTATCTCAAGGCGTATACATAATTATATTTATAGTTTTAGGTTCAATGATTTATAAAATAGGAACAAAGAAGGTGAATATACATGGGGGTTAAAAATAACTTAAAATTAATCTTTAGTTACTATAAATTAAATATGAAAAAAGAGTGGAAGTATAAACCATCTTTCTTTATGCAAATAGCAATGATGATTTTAAACGACTTATTCTTTATTATTCAATGGGTTATTATATTTCAACTTGTAGATAATATTGGTGGTTATACTTTTAAAGAAACAATGCTTTTATGGGGTATTGCTGCAGGTGGATTTGGTATTTCTCACGCTTTGTTTGGTGGCGCATGGAACATTAAAGATATTGTTTATGAAGGCAAACTTGACGTTTATTTAACTCAACCAAAAAGTGTTTTGTTAAACGTAAGTTGCTCTTCAACAGATGTTTCTGCAGTGGGCGATATTGTATATGCTTTTGTTGTGCTTGCAATTATTAATGCTCCTTGGTACTGGTATTTAATTATGATTCCAGCAATGATTTTAGCAGGTTTATTATATGTTTCTGTTTATGTAACATTTGTTTCAATGTGCTTTTACATTAAAAGGGGAGAATCTGTTGCAAAGTCAGTTGAAGGTACAATGAACAAGGCTGCTAACTATCCACCAGCAATATATAACACTATTGTAAAAGGTTTGTTTTTTACTCTTATTCCTACATTCTTCTATACTTTTATACCAGCACAATATTTCTTTTTAACACCAAACATTTGGTGGATATTAGGCACAGTTGCTGTAACAGTTATTTGGGTTATACTTGCTTTTGTAACATTTAACTTAGGCTTAAGAAAATATAACTCTGGTAACCTTATGGGTGGAAGATTGTAGAAATTAAAATTTATTTAGTAACCTTAAAAAATAAAAAGACTTAAGATGGTTTTTCTTAAGTCTTTTTTTTGTATTAAAAAAATTATAATAATGTTAAGCCGTTTTCTTCACAGAAAGCAATGTTTTTATCATCCCAAATAGAAGATTGAACTTCACCAATATGACCTTTTTTCAAAATGTACATACAAAGTCTTGATTGACCAATACCACCACCGATAGTAAGTGGAAGAGTTCCGTCAATAATTTGTTTGTGGAAGTCATATTTTAATTTATCTAATTTCTTAGATTTTTTTAATTGGTCTTGAAGACTTTCTGCATCTACTCTTATACCCATACTTGAAAGTTCAAAAGCTCTGTTTAAAACTGGGTTGTAAACAAGCAAGTCACCGTTTAATTGCCAATCATCGTAGTCAGGAGCACGAGAGTCGTGTGGTAAACCGTTTGAAAGTTTTTCGCCAATACCTATAATAAAAACTGTTTTGTATTTTTTGCAAATTTCGTATTCGCGTTGTTTATCGTCTAAATCAGGGTATAATTGAAGTAACTCTTCACTGGTAATAAAGTGACATTTCTTTTTAAAGTCAACATCAAGTTGTTTATATATTTTTTTAAGTTTTTGGCAAGTTAAGTCAATAGCGTCACATATTGCTGTAACTGTTTTCTTTAGGTAAGCAATAGTTCTTTCTTTTTTAGTAATAACTTTTTCCCAGTCCCATTGGTCAACGTAAACAGAGTGAATTTGGTCTAAATCTTCATCACGTCTTATTGCGTTCATATCAGTATATAAACCACTTTGTTCCCAAAATCCATATTTTTTTAAAGCCATTCTTTTCCATTTTGCCAAACTTTGTACAAT
>JAFWWV010000170.1 GCA_017523305.1 Clostridia bacterium | reverse complement strand
TGAGTTTTTATTTAGAAATGAAATAAAGAAATATATATCTTTAGATGATAATGCTGGTATGGATGAAGAAGATGTACTAAATATATTTAAGAGATTTTATAAAGGTAAGGATGCAAGTAAAGATAGTATTGGAATAGGATTATCTTTGGCAAAAGCAATTATAGAGAAAGATAATGGAAGAATAATTGTAGAATCTGAAAAGAATAAAGGAACAATATTTACAATTAAATATTTTTATTAAAAAGATAAAGACTATTCGTGAGAATAGTCTTTAATCTTCTAGTTTATCTGCGTCAAACAATTTTGAATTATAAAACTCTGACAGAGTAATTTTGAATGTTCTACATACTTTGTGTATTATGTATGAACTAGGATTATCTACTTTGTTCGCCAATAATGCTCTTAAAGTTGATGGGGCGATTGCAGATAATTCAGCAAGTCTGTTAGGGGTGTAATCGTATTTATTACATAATTCAAAAATGCGTTGACTTAATGCTTCTTTAAATAACATAGAATAAACACACCTCCCACAATCATTAAAATTGTAGCAGATATCTGCTGATTTTATGCGCCGATATCGGTTGACTTTTGAAATAAAGGGTGTTATAATATAAATTATCTATTAAGCAGTACATTTGATATATATGTGTACTGTCTTTTTTTTAAAAAACAACTTGGGGAAATAGATTAAATAGGAGGAATAATGATTACAATTACTAACGGCATTGAAAAATTGACTATAAGAGAAGAAATGACAAAAAAAGTAGAAAGAGGTGTAAGAGTAAGTCCTGACAAGTATTATTGTAATATTGAATTACTATTTGAAGGTGAGCGTGATAGTTTTCAAAGAGTTATTAAAAAACTTCCACCAGATAGTGGTGATGAATTAAAAAGTTATTACAATTTAAATACTGATTTAAAAAACGAAATATTATTATCAAACAATGATTTTATTGAAGTTAAAAGATTATACGATAATATGATGTTAAATGATGAAATTAGAAAAGAAGAACTTATTTTAGTAGCAGCAACTTTATTTGCTTATGAATGTTATAAAAATTATTATTTGGAAGAATTATATTCAGTACCTAGTAAAGAAATATTTGATGAAATTGTTATGTGTTTAGATGATTATAGAGAAATAAAAAATTATAAAACTGAAATTTATAATAAGGCTAGGGAAATATTAAAAGATAGATATAAGATAAAAGAGAATATTATATATTAAGGAGTGGAATAAAAATGGAATTTGTAGTAGTGGGATTAGGTGTATTTATTATAATTTGTTTTTGCTTTATATCAGATTATGTTGAGAAAACAAAAATGAAAATGGAAGAATTAAACAAAGAAATAGAACGATTAAATAAAGAAGTTGAATTAAGAGATATCTATAAAAGAGAGTTAGAAAGAATAGATTATGACAAAGAAATTAAAAGTGTTGGCATTGAAAAAATGACTATCAGTAAAGAACATCAATATAGAGTTGTTGGTAAAAAGATACCTAAAATTTTAGTAGGAGATTATGACTCTTTTTCTGCTAGAAATACTTGTGGAGTTTTAATGAAAATGGGCTTTGATGTAGATGTAGTAGAAACTGCCGAAGATGTAATAGAAAGAGTAAAAAACTTTATGCACTATGATCTAATCATTTCAAATAATGAATATTATGGTAGTATTCATAAGTCTAAAATCAATAGAAGTTATCAATTATTAGACGAACTGAAAGAAATAGAAGATTTTGATACACCTGTTATTGTACTAACGGTATCTAATGATAGAGATAAATTTATATCTTATGGATTTAATGAACATATTCAGAAAGTATTAGATGAAGATAAAGTAAGAGAGGTTTTCCCAAAAGTATTAAAAAAATTAAAATTTGAAACAATAGAAAAGCAATAAGTCTTAACGATTTATTGCTTTTTTCTACCTAATAATGAGTCAATAGAGAAAGGTTTATATATTCTTGTTAAATTATATAAGAATGCAGTTGGTATTAGATTAACTGCATTTTCATAATGTGCATAAGATGCTTGTGTAGTATTTATTTTCTTAGCCACATCCTCTTGTGTTAATTTATGTTGTTTTCTTAATAATTTTAAGTTCTTTGCGATTATATCCAAATCTATTTCTAGTGGTAAATAACTTGAATCGTTATATCGTGTAATACCAAATAAATAATCTAAACTATAATTGAAGTGATTTGCATATTCAATTAACCTTTTTAGAGGGATAGTATCTTTTCCTGTTTCCCAACCAGACACAGTAGTAAAATTAACAGAAAATAAATCTGCTACATCTTTTTGTTTTATATCTAAAATCTCTCTACTTTCTCTTAAATTTTTAATAATCATTTAGTTTCACCCAGTAATATTATTCCATTAACTTGGGCTATTATTATTTTTCTAGGGGAAATAGACTATTTTTTATTAAATTTGTAAATAATATGAAAAAAATATGACATTTTTTTCATTTCTGCCAAATTCTGACAAAATTCGTGAAAAATGTGTCGTATAATGGGTTTGACAATGCCAAATATAAATAGAAAGAGTAAGTGATTAAAATTAAATAAAAAACATATAGGAATGATTGAGCAGTAAATTTTCTATAAAAGATAGTTTGCTGCTTTTTTTTAAACAATGAGATAAGTACAATTTTTAAGTAGTATTTATTTGTACTAATGATATCCAAGATAGGCATTGATCTGTTAGTGAGGATATGCCTATGATTGTGAGAAAATACTACATTAAAGAAATTGTAGAATTAAATGTTATATATATGAAAGCCGGATGTAATCCCGTATTTGTTAGGGATACATTCGGCTTTTTTTGTTGCGTAAATACTACGGGTCTATATAGGTGTAGAAGTCCACCAACTATCAATTTTGAGTTGAAAAATTTGAAATTGATAGGAGGAAAGAAAGATGACAGAACGCCCAAAAAGAAGAAAATGTAAGGATAATCCTTATACACTAAATTATTGTGAAGAAAAAAATATATATACTATTACTTTTAAAGATGGCAGAGGAGTAAAACACGAAGTTGAAGTATCAAGAAAAATATATAAAGCATTTGATAAATTTGAATTAGAGGATTTATCTGAATTGAATGAATATGACAGACATATTGAGCATTCAGAAATATTTGAAAACAATATGAATAGTCGTGCAATGGACAAGCCTTTAAGTTTAGAAGATGAGATTATTAGAAAAACTACATTTGAAGAATTAAAAAGTGCAATAGAAATGTTACCAGAAGTTCAAAAGCAAAGAATAAAAAAATATTATTTTGATGATAAGAATGAGTATCAAATTGCAAAAGAAGAAAATACAACACAACAAGCAGTAAATAAGAGTTTAAACCTTGCAAGAATAAAATTGAAAGAAATTTTAAAAAAATAAAAGTTTAGGGTTGTTATTTTGCGTTTAAGTGAGGAAACAGGTGAAAGGGAATAAATCTCTTTCTCCTGTTCCTTTTTTGGTGCAGGGTGTGTTCTTTGAAAATTTGATAAACATTCATCAGATACATTCCTACTATTGATAGCACATTGGTAAGTACGCTTGACGATAAAATGCTTGACCATAAAATTAGGTAGCACCTAATTTGCAAAGACAAATAGTAGTATTAAAGATACTCCTGCCTAGCCACAGAAACAAGCAATGGGGGCAGCCCGGAGAGAACCTCGGGGAGGTGGAATTCCTGTGATGTTGATTTAGCAATTCAACAGTTTGGTGAAATCCCATACTGAGGGTATTAAGAAAAATATCAGTTTAAATATAAAAGAAGAAAATTAAAGATATTAAAGCCAAAGTTTTTTACTTTGGCTTTCTACATATTTAAGGAGGAAAATTTATGAAAAGAAAAAGATATAGAGTTAGAGTTAAATTGGTATTTGAAACAACAATGGATCATTCACAAACAAGTATGAAAAAAGCACAGGAAGATGTTATTAGAGTTTTGACAGATTATTTAAAAAACAGAAAATTAAATATATTAAATTTCTTTGATGGAACAACACCACAAATTATATGTACGGCTCAATTAGATGATAGAGGAAGATAAAATTAAAAGGGGGAGTGTATTTATTGCAGATTTAAATCCAACAGTTGGAAGCGAACAGTATGGAAGAAGACCTGTGGTGATTCTTTCAAACGATTTAAATAATAAATATAGTCCTACCATATTAGTAGCACCTTTAACAAAAATACTTAAAAAAACAAAATTGCCTACACATATAATAATAAGGAAAAACTATTTTTTGAAATATGATTCTTTAATATTGTTAGAACAATTAAGAACTATTGATAAGGTAAGACTTGTAGCATACAAAGGTAAAGTGGATTTTAATACATTAGAAAAAATCAATAATGGACTTATTGAAAGTGAAGATATTGATTTTATTACATATTTGAAAAGTTTAGGGATTGGAGGAAAAGATGAAGAAAGAAAAAGAATATATA
>JAFWWV010000025.1 GCA_017523305.1 Clostridia bacterium | reverse complement strand
GTTAAAGCTATGCGTAAAGACGTTTTAGCAAAATGTTATGGTGGCGATATTAGTCGTAAGAGAAAATTACTTGAAAAACAAAAGGAGGGAAAAAAGAGAATGCGTCAAATAGGCTCGGTTGAAATTCCAAGCGAAGCATTTATGAGCATTCTTAAATTAGATTAATTATGAAAAAACTATCTATTTATATTCATATACCATTTTGTTTAAGAAAATGTACCTATTGCAATTTTGTTTCTTTTTGCAATAAAAACGATAAAAAGGAAGATTATGTAAACGCCATCTGTCAAGAAATTAAACTCAGGGGTAAGGAAATAGGCAAGTACTATGATGTAACTTCTGTTTATATCGGAGGTGGTAGCCCTTCAACTTTAAAGGAAGGTCAAATCGCAAAAATTATGAGCGAACTTAAAAATAACTTTAAGTTGCTATCAAATTGCGAAATCAGTGTAGAAACCAACCCAGGTAGCGTTACCGAGAAAAAACTACTTGAGTATAAACTAGTAGGTGTTAACCGTTTAAGTATTGGTGGCCAAACACTAAACGAAGATATATTAAAAATTCTTGGCCGTCACCACTCAGTTAAAGATACAAAAATGGCAATTAAACTTGCCCAAAAAATTGGTTTTGAAAACTTAAACGTTGATATGATGTTGGCCCTTCCAACTCAAAAATTAAGAGATGTTAAAAAAATGGCTAAGTTCTTAGTAAAAAAAGATATTAAACACATCTCTCCATATTCTTTAATTTTAGAGCCAACAACAGCACTTTATAAACAAGTAAAATCGGGCAGAGTTTCACTTCCAAGCGAAGATGCTTCTGTTGAAATGTATAACTATGTTTTTAAATATCTTTCTAAAAAAGGTTACCATAGATACGAAGTTTCAAACTTCTCTCAACCAGATTACGAAAGTAAACATAACCTAAACTACTGGCAAATGGGCGAGTATGTTGCTTTTGGTTTAGCAGGTCACTCATACCTAAACAACTACCGTTTTGCTAATACCGATAACTTTGAAGAGTATATCGAAACTGTTAAATCAGGCAAATTACCAGTTGTTTCTAAAGAAAAACTTACAGTAGGTCAACGCAAAGACGAAACTTTAATGCTAGCACTTCGTACAGCCGAAGGTCTAAATTTAAAAGAATTCGACGCACAATTTAACTGTAGATTGTTAACCGATAAGAAAAAGGAAATTGAATTCTTAACCCGTCATAACTTTATTTCAGTTAAACGTGGTTACCTAAGAGTAAACGATAACGCCTTTTATGTTTTAAATAGCATTATTGCAAAATTGGTTTAGTTTAAAAAAATAAAAACAAACAGACCCTATTTTTATATAAGGTCTGTTTTTTTTGTGCCCAAAAGGCTTACAAAAATTTATAATTTTGTTTTTAAAAATACAACAAAAATCTACAAAATAATACAAAAAGTTAATTTAAAACCATATATATAATATATATTATATGTTTTTTTATTTGGTACTTTGCACATTGTAAAAAATAGCCTAGTGTGGTAAAATTTTTAAAATAAAAAATTGTGTGTTTGGCAAAAAAATAAAACAAAAAACAACTAAAAAATTTACTTAAAAGGGGGAAACTTTTAACTATGTTCGATAATGGTCTATTAAAATTTTATAAATATAGGGCATACCGTGATGGCTTTTTAGATACTACCGAAGCCCGTATTAGAGAAGATGCAGGTGCAAGAGTTTTTGATAACACAGTTAAATGTTCTTCTCCTATAGGCAACTTTTATAAAAAATTTAAACACTTTTTTAGTAAAGAAACCGCCGACGCTGAAATTCTTCTTAGTCAAATATATTACGGTGCAGGTTTAAACTCTACAATTTACACTCCAGCCAGTGATGGTAACGACTTATTTTTATTGTGTAACGATATTTCAAAGCAAAACACAATAAAAGCAAAAGACTTTCACCAATTAATTTCGCTTGAAACAGGTTGCTCTGAAGCAGAAATTAAAAGCATTATGGCAAACCCAAATCCAAGTGGAAGCGACATTGTAAAATACTTTTCACAAAGAGCACTTGCTCAAAAAATAAAAACAAGAGTGCTAGATGCAGCAACCTTAAACCCAGATAGACAAGAAAGCAACTACTTTTATGTGTTAGACGAGTCAGGTAAAGCAGTAGATGTTGCAACTCTTGACTACGAACGCAGTGGAATTGAAGCCACAAATAAAATAGCATTTGGTAGCCACACCACATTAAATAGTGGTTATCAAAACGATTTTGGTTTAACTCACGCAACCCCAGTAGCAGTAATTGATGCAGTTAAACACAGCGAATTTGTAAACAGCGTAATAGATGTACCAAGTTTAGCAGAAGAAATAGGCAGTATTGACGTTAGGGAAGTTTCGCTTGATGTTGCCCGTACAACTGGCTATGTAGTAGAACCAAAATATGTTGACATTTTATCACGTTCACTTGATAGGACAGCTGAAATGTTAGGTAAGTAGTTTTTTTAGTATTTTTCGACAAAATACATTATAAAAACACAAATTTAAACAAGGGGATAAAAACTATGGTAGATAACGGCATTATGCAATATTATCGTGAACATAGAACAAAATTAGGTTATTTAAAAACAAGAGAGTTACCATTCCCACAATATTATGGTAAAGATGAAGAAGAATATTTAGAGTTTATGAAAACTCCAAGTCAACTTTATTTTAAAAAGGAAGTTGATAAAGATGCTTGTGACGCTGAAGTTTTACTTAGCCAAATTTATAAAAAAGCAGGTTTTGATACAGCACTATATTTTCCAGCACTTGATAAACGCAGTAAACACATTGTTTTATCAAATGATGTAAGGTCTGCTACTTCAATTGATGCTTTTCAACTTCATAAAAAAATAGGTAAGGAAAATCCAGGCTATGGCTACCACGAGTGCGTACCACAAAAAGGGGAGTTTCCATTTATTCTTCCTGAGTACCTAACCGAAAACGCAATAAGAAATATTTTTAGAATGAACGCTTTTGATGTAGGCTCTTTTAATACAGATAGACATTTTGCAAATTATATTTACGACTACCCAAACGCACTTGGTCAATATAACGATATTAAACTTTTTGACTACGGTCAAAGTGGATATATTTTTAGTGGTTCAACTTCAGGTTTTTTAAGTCAAAGAGATGTTGAATTTCCAAACCTTTTCTTTACAGGTGATGAAAAAACTTACGAACAAATGATTTGGCAACTAAGACACAACGATACTGTAAAACAATATATTTCTAGCCACCAACTTGCCGAAGAATTAGGTAATGTTGATGTTGCGGGAACTGCACAAGAAATTAAAGAAACATTAAACTATACAGTTCACCCACAATATGTTGAATTTTTAACACAAACTTTTGACCAAGCAGCAAACGACTTAGCAAAATAAAAAAGTATAATTTTTTTTGTGTAAGTGGTACCAGAAAACTAAAAATCTTGAAAATAAAAATAAAAAGAATATAATTAAAAATATTATTTTTTTTAAAGTAAAAAAAAGGAAAAAAAATAGAAATGTACGACAATGGTTTGGTTCAATACTTTCGTGAACATAAAAATGAATTGGGTCAGTTAAAAACTAAAGAATTGCGTTTTCCACAATATTATGGTGAAGATGACGAAGAATGTTTGCAGTTTTTAAAAACACCTTCTCAACTTTATTTTAAGAAAAGAGCCGATAAAGATTCTGCTGATGCTGAAGTTTTGCTTAGTCAAATATATAAAAATGCAGGTTTTGATACAGCGCTTTATGTTCCAGCCTTAGATAAAAAGCGTAAACCTATTGTTTTATCAAATGATGTTCGTTCACAAACTTCTATTGATGCAGATCTTCTTTATAAACAAATAGCCCGTGATAACCCAGGTTCTAGTCATTACGAATGTGTTCCGCAAAAAGGAGAGTTTCCGTTTGTTCTTCCTGAGTACTTAACCGATAGGGCAATTAAAACAACTTTTGAAATGAACGCTTTTGATTTAGCGTCAAAAAATTTCGACCGACACTCTTTTAACTATTTATATGATAATCCAAACCCACTTGGTCAGTATGATGATATTAAACTTTTTGATTATGGTCATAGTGGTTATGCTTTTGGTGGTCTTTCTTGTGGTTTTTTAACCCAAAGTGATATTGTATATCCAAACCAATTTTTAACAGGACACGATAAGCCTTATCAAGAAATGGTTTGGCAACTTAAAAACAATGCCGTTGTTAAACAATATGTTTCAAGTTCAACATTAGGCGAAATGGTAGGAAGCGTTGATGTAGAAGCAACTGCAAGAGATATTAAAGAAAGTATTGGCTATACGGTAAGTCCACAATACGTTGACTTTTTAACCCGTTCGTTTGAACAAACAGCAACTGACTTAACAAAATAAAAAAGATAAAAAATTTTTTAATTTGTTGCCAAAAAAAGTTTATATTGAAAAAAAATATAAAAAGAATATAATAAAAACATTATTTTTTTAAAATTAAAAAAGGAAACAAATAAAATGCACGACAATGGTTTAATGAGTTATTACAGAAATTTAAAAAACAAGCAAGGTTACCTTAAAGCCGGTGATGCTGGTTTTAAATTTACAACGGATAAATCTTATCAAGAATATATGAAAACCCCAAGTGGAATTTATTTTGCAAAGCGTGGTCAAAAAGATAAAATTGACGCTGAAATTCTTCTTAGTCAAATATACAAAAACGCAGGATTTGTTTCTCCAACATATATGCCTGTGTTAAATTCTTTAGGCGCAAGAATGGTGGTTAGTGAAGATATAAAAACTCCAACTTCAGTTGAAGCTTTAAGCGTAGTAGAAAAAATTAAAGATGCTAATCCAACAACACTAAACCCACACTTTAATCTCTTTAGCGAAAAAGTAGGCGTAAAAACTTTAGAAGAACATTTCACCCCAGAAGTTTTAACACAAATGATTGATATGTATGGTTTTGATGTGGCTTCAAAAAATTATGACAGAAATTTACTTAACTTTTTCTTGTCAAAAACTGAGCAAGATGGAAAAGTAGATGGTTTACAAGTTTTTGACTACGGTCAAAGTGGTTGTGCTTATACAGGTATAGTAAGTGGTATTCAAGATGAAAGTAAACTACCATATCGCAACCTTTTTGCAAGTGGTGCAGACCGTAATGCAGGGTCAATGTTAAATCAATTAAAAACAAACCCAGTTGTTTTAAGTTATGAAACACCTTCTGCACTTGCCGAAAAAATAGGCAGTGTAGATGTAGTTGCAACAGCACAAGATGTTAAACAATCTATCGGGTACGAAATAAACCCAGG
>JAFWWV010000169.1 GCA_017523305.1 Clostridia bacterium | reverse complement strand
TTCAATGGAAGTTATAATTGGTAAAGAATATAAAATAACAGATAATAATGGTTTAATGAGTGAATATGAATTATATTCAGCAGATAATCTTAATGTTAGAATTGAAGGAAATAATATCTATGTAACACCATTAGCAACAGGCAATTTAACTTTAAATGTTGTAAGAAAACATTATGATAATCATACAACTATTGTTTATCACGGTACTGATGGTAAATCTCAAAAAATGGGATTTTTTAGATTTTCAGACCCTGTTGTAGCGTCTGTTAAATTAAATGTTTTAGGTGGTAAAATACAAATTAAGAAAGTAGATTCAGAAACAAATTCTACAACACCACAAGGATCTGCGACATTAGTAGGTGCAAAATATAATGTTATCAATTCAGATGGTAGTGTTGTATCTACTTTAACTATTGGCGAAGATATGACAGCAACTACAAATAATTTGCCACTAGGAACTTATACAATAAAAGAAGTGTCAGCCCCAACAGGTTATGAATTAGATAAAACTACTTATACTGTGACAGTTAATTCAAGTGATACAGTTAATATAACGGTTAAAGATAATGTAATAAAAGGAAAAATTAAAGTAGTTAAATATGATAGTGAAACTAATTCTTGTAAGGCACAAGGTCAAGCAACTTTAAAAGGTGCAAAATATGAAATAAGAGATAAAAACAACAATGTTGTTGATACAATAACTATTGGTGATGATTGTACTGCAACAAGTAAATATCTTCCTTATGGAAAATATACAATAAAAGAAATATCAGCCCCAACAGGTTATTATTTAGATTCAAATACTTATACAGTAGATATAAAAAGTAGTGATACTGTATCAGTAATTTCAAAAGATGAAGTTATTAAAGGCAGAATTAAAGTTAATAAATATGATAGTGAAACTAATTCTTGCAAAGCATTAGGACAAGCAACTTTAAAAGGTGCAAAGTTTAATGTATTAGACCATAATAACAATGTAGTTGATACAATAACTATTGGTGATGACTGCACTGCTACAACAAAATATCTTCCTTATGGAAAATATACGATAAAGGAAATATCAGCACCAAAAGGGTATTATCTAACAACTGAAACAAAAGAACAATTTGTTAGTGAAAAGAAAGATTATTCTGTGACAGTAAAGAATGATGTTATTAAAAATTTTATTAGTATTTTAAAGCAATATGATTATGTGAATGGAAATACTACTTTCTTAAATGCAGAGGCAAATATAACTTTTGAAATATTCTATCCAGATGGAACAAAATATGACGAAATAAAAACAGATAAAAATGGTTATGCTACTATTGAGATACCTTATGGAGTTTGGAAATTCCATCAAGTAAATAGCAACACGGGATTTGAAAAAATCTATGATTTCTATATTACGGTTGATGAGAATAGCGAGAAAGAACAATACTATAATATTTTAAATAATAAAATATCTGCTTATCTTCAAGTGTTTAAGAAAGATAGTGAAACAGGAAAAACAATAGCAATAGCAAATACTAAATTTAAAATATTAAATACAGACACTAATCAATATGTTAGCCAATATGTTGGAGGTAAAGTATATGATAATTTCTTAACAGATGAAAATGGTACTTTTACAACATATTTAAAATTAGAGGCTGGTAATTATAAGTTAGTTGAAATTGAAAGTCCAAAAGGTTATTTAATATCAAAAGATGGATTAAAATTCACTATTGGTGAAGATACTGAATATAATTACACAACTTATGGTGCTATTGTAGTTGTAGAATTTAAGAATAATCCAATAAAAGGACAAGTTGAGATATTTAAAAATGGTGAAAAGTTTGTAGCAGAAGATGAAACTTTTAAATATCAAGATATTAAATTATCTGGTATTAAGTTTAATTTATATGCTGAACAAGATATTAAATCAGCAGATGGTAATTATTTATATTACAATAAAGGCGATTTAGTAGAAACACTTACTACTAATGAAGATGGTTATATTAAGAGTAAGAAACTACCATTAGGAAAATATTATCTAGTTGAAGTAGAAACAAAAGATAATTTTGTTTTAGACACAACAGAATACCATTTTGAACTAACTGAAAAAGATAATAAAACTGCTATTGTATTAGATACTTACAAAGCATTTAATTATTTGAAAAAAGGAACAATAGAATTTACTAAAAAGGATTTTTCTACAAGTGATCCTATTCCAAATGTAGAGTTTAAAATATTTACTGAAAATGATGAGTTAATATATTCTGGAAAAACAGATGAGAACGGAAAAATCGTTATAAAAGAATTAGCCGTTGGAAAATACTATATCGTTGAAGAAAATCCTATTGAGGGTTATGTATCTTCTGATGAAAAGGTATTGTTTGAAATAAAAGAAAATGGCGAAATAGTTAAGGCAGAAATGACTAATAAAAAAATAACTTCAACATTAAAAGTCACAAAAGATGATGAAGATGGAACAGTATTATCTGGTATTAAGTTTGGTGTTTATAATTTAGAAGATAAACTAATAAGTGAACATACAACAGATGAGAATGGTTATTTTGAAGTTGTTTTAGAATATGGAAAATACTATTTCAAAGAAATATCTACACTAGATTCTTATGTTTTAAATAATGAGAAAATTCATTTTGAAGTAAAAGAAGAAGGTGCAGTAATTGAAAAATCAATGACAAACAATTTTAAGACAGGAACAATAGAATTTACTAAAACTGATTTAGTAAATGGTGAAGTTATACCAAATACTCTAATTGAAGTTTATAGTTCAAATGATGAACTTGTTTTCTCTGGAAAAACAGATGAGAATGGTAAAGTAGTTATTGAAGAATTAAGATATGGAAAATACTATATCATTGAGAAAGAGGCTGCAACAGGATTTGTTATTACTGATGAAAAAGTAGAGTTTGAAATAAAAGAAAATGGCGAAATAGTTAAGGCAGAAATGAAGAACAGACCTATTTATGGAACATTAGAATTTACTAAAACTGATATATCTACAAGTGAGCCACTTCCTAATACAGTTATAGAAATATATACTGAAAATGATGAACTTGTTTTCTCTGGAAAAACAGATGAGAATGGTAAAGTAGTTATTGAAGAATTAAGATATGGAAAATACTATATTTTAGAAAAGGAAGCACCAGAGGGCTATATTTTAACAGAAGAAAAAATGGCATTTGAGATATTAGAAGATGGCGAAATAGTTAAGGCAACTATGGTTAATGAAAAAGTAGTTGTTGAAGTTCCTAACACAGGATTAAATGATTATTTTGTATTAGAAATAATATCTGGATTACTAATATTAAGTGGAATAGGAGTGATAATTTATGCTAAAAAGAAAAACAAAAAATAATAATGGAAGAAAGGGTCAACT
>JAFWWV010000168.1 GCA_017523305.1 Clostridia bacterium | reverse complement strand
TATTATGAACAATATATTGCAAATCTTGAAAATGGCGAACAGGTTGTAGCAACTTTTGAATTTGCAGGAAGTGTTTACAATATTCAAATACTAGCAAAAAATAGTATTGCAACTGTAACAACTCCAACTTCTACCGATTATGTTATCTTTAACTATTGGACTGTTGATGGGGTGCAAGTAGATTTATCTACTTACCAAGTTCAAACTAATACAAGATTTGTTGCAAATGTAACTTACAAATATGATGTTAAGTTTATGGTGAATAACGAACTATATAATAGTCAAGTCGTTGTTAAAAATGGCTATCCAACAATTCCAGAAGTTCCAACAATGGAAGGATATGAATTTGATGGCTGGACTACAAATGGAGTTGATATTGTAAACCCTAACACAACAGCAATTACTGTAAACACAACTTACTATGCTAAATTCACTCAACTTCATACTGTTACATTTATGTATGAAGACCAAGTTGTTGATACTCAACAAGTTAGAAATGGAAATTATGCTAGTGCAGTTAGTGTTGAAAATACAACATATAAGACATTTAATGGTTGGTTGTTAAACGGAACAAAAGTTGATTTATCTACCTACAAAATTACAGGTGCAGAAACTTTTGTTGCAGATATTATTTATAGCTATGATGTTGAATTTATGGTTGATGATGCTGTTTACAACACACAAGTTATAAGCAAAAATGGAAAAGCATCTCTTCCAGCAAATCCTACAAAATCTGGCTATATGTTTGAATGTTGGACTCTTAATGGTGCAGTTGTAAATCCAGAAACTGTATCTATTACAGGGCATACGAAATTTGTTGCAAGATTTATTCAAAATCTAACAGTAACATTTACAGTTGATGGTTCAACTTTTGAAACAACTTCTGTTGCTAAAAATGGATATGCAACAATAAATTCAAATCCTACTAAAAATGGCTTTAACTTCTTGGGTTGGTCTGTTGATGGCTCTACAATAATTGATTTAGCAAGTTATCCTATTACTGAAAACACTGAATTTATTGCAGTATTTAGTATGCAAGCAGGTTTGTTTGTAAATGGAGCAATGACAAGAACTTGGAACGACCTTGTAACAAGTGGAGATATTGTTGTTGAAGGCACAACTATTGTTGAAGGTGGTAACGAAGAATTAGTAGGAGATTTAGTTATTTCAAGTGCAATTACCTATATTGACTATATGGCATTTAGGGGATTCTGGAAATTAACAAGTGTAACCTTTGGAGACAATTCTCAACTTACAGGATTAAGTGATTCAGTATTTGAAAATTGCAGGGACTTGGTTTATGTTGATTTCGGCAAAAACTCTAAACTTACAGATTTAGGATACTGCACTTTTAGATGTGCTACTTCATTGAAAGAAATTGTTATTCCATCTGGTGTAACTTCACTTGGAAATTATGTTTTTGCAGAATGTTACGACTTGGAAAGAGTTGATTTTAATGGTGCAAAAATTACAAGTATTGGTCAAGATGCTTTCTATGAGTGTCAATCGTTAAAAGAATTGATAATTCCAAATACCGTAAAATCTATTGGGGATTATGCTTTTGAGTATTGTGCTGTTGAAACACTTATTTTTGAAGAAGGTTCTCAATTAGCAAAGATTTATGAGTATGGTTTCTATGGTGCTTATAATCTTACAGAATTTAGAATTACTTCAAATGTTACAAGCATTGGTGAAGAAGCATTTGCAGAATGTGAGTCTTTGACAACACTTTATATTGATAGTGCAACTATTGCAAGTATGACTTCCGATTCTTCTTATATCTTTACAAATGTAACTACTGTATATTTGAAACAAGGTTTATCTACTGCATTAGTTAGTTCACAAGGATTTGCAAAATCTGGCACTACTGCTGACGGGTATGATATTTATACCATCTAGGAGTATTGCCTATGATAACGATTATCTTTGCACCACCTAGAACAGGTAAGACCTGTTTTATGACTCATTTGTTAAATATGAGAGCATTTGACAGGGAACGAAATCGTGATATGGCGAGAGAGATAATCAGAAAAAATAATAATGGCTTTAACCTGACCGTGCCTAAACACTGCGTAAGTTCTAATTATAGTATTAGTTTTCGCAAGTTTGGGTATCGGTCAAGGGCGAGCCGAATTATTAACCCATATAGATTGGGCTTTGATAATCCTTTTGTTAAAACACATTTCAATTTACCTTATGAAGTGATAGGAATAACAGAAGCACAAAAATATCTAAATAGCCGAATGAGTATGTATTTCCCAGAGTGGCAGTCAAGGTGGTATGAGCAACACGGACACAACAATCTTGATATTTATCTTGATACACAAAGACCTATGCTTATAGATGTAAATATAAGAGAGTTGGCGCAGTTTATTGAGATAATGAAACTAACTGTGAAATATGACGAATATGGCAAAGTATGTTCGCTTAAATGGAAGATTAGAATTATTGAAAATAGTTCCTTATTTGATAGATATATGGCAAGTGGCAAGAAAGATAAAGAGTGTTATACAGAAACAACTGTTGTTGCAGATTATAATGTATTTTCTTTGTATGATAGCCAAAGCTGTAAGCCAAAGTTCTATGCAGGGCATTTTGAAGAAGATTTTGATATTCAAGAAAGTGAACCTACTGAAGAATCTCTTGAAGGATATATTAAATTCCTTGAAGATAATGATGATGAATTACCAGAAAAATTTTATGTAAGGAGAAAGAGTGCATGATTAACTACAATAAAAATAAACTAATAAATACTACACTTGTAAAGTATTATGAAACTTTTGCACATACACTAGACACAGTTGATTATGTGCCAGAGAAATATAATCAAAAAATATGTAAGTATATCTTCAAAAATATGAAGAAAACCTTTAAGAAAATTGATAAGGAAGATAGGATATATCAAAAAGAATTTAATAAAAAGCAGAAAGAAAAGGCAAAACTGCTTAAAAAACAAAATAAAAAGCCTAAAAAACAAAGCAAATTCAAACTTTTTCTTAAAAATCTATTTAAGAGAAAGAAATCTAATAAAGGGGGTAATTAAACATGGGATTTTTTACAGCAAAACATAAATCTATGGCTCGCAATAATTCATTAGAAGATTTGCAAAAAGGATATAAATATAGCGAAAGTGCATTGCGTATGGCATCATACAAAGGTGATAAGAAAGCACTAAAAGAAGCTATGAAAGTTCACGGCGATTTTGAATATGCAATGCTTTATAGAAACACACCAGAATTTAATAAAAAACGAAAGTAACATTTAGTAAAAATCTTGTGTGAAAAACAGTTATGTCGTTTGGTGAAACAAAAGTCTATTTTGATGGTAGCCATTATATTGCGATACCACACACAACAAGACCGAGTAGAAGGCGACCATTAAGACAAGAAGATACAATAACTGTTATTCAAGAAGAAACGCAGGACTCGGGTTGTATTGCCGAGCCCTGTATTTCACTTGAAAACGACGAAAGTATATTTGATGAGCAAGTTATTGAAGATGTTGAAGAAGTGGCAGAAACCACACAAGAAAAGCCTAAAAAAGAACGCATTTTAACTAAAAAAGAATTGTTCAATGAACTCTATACAAAGTATATTGATAGCACTAGAAAGCAACGAAAAAAACTAATAATTAAAGATATGTTGCCTTATTTTGAAACACCTGAACACTGTGAAAACTATGTGCAAATGCAAATGGAGAGAAAACAAAGAAACTTGATTTGTCGTAGAGTGCGTATGGTAAGAAAGGCGAATTTAGTAGATTTTAATTATTTCTGCACATTCACTTATGACTCAAAATTGCATACAGAACAAACTTTTAAGAAGAAACTGACAATGACTTTGGCTAATTTTGTTTCAAAGCGTGGTTGGAAATATATGGGTGTTTGGGAAAGAGCACCAGAAACAAAACGATTGCATTTTCACGGATTGTTTGAAATTCCTAGTGGAACTATGCCGGGCGAACTGTTAGAGCGAAGTGATTATAGTTTTTCTTCACACCGAAGAACTATAACAATACAAAACACATATTTCAACGAAAGATTTGGTCGTTCAGATTTTCAAACAATAGATACCCATCAAGATATGATGAAAGAAATATCATATATTTGCAAATATCTTGAAAAGACAGAAGAAAAGATTGTATATAGCAAAGGGCTGTATCAATATTTCATTTCAGATATAATGGACGAAGATATTGTTTGCACAATAGGGCAGGAAGATAAAAAGCTATTGCTTTTTGACGACTTTAATTGTTGGGACGAAGGGGTTCTTATGGGAAAAGTTAGCCCAGAAGTTATCTCGCAAATGCGAAAGTGTAATTAGCGCACTCGGCAACATAAAAAAATGGGGTTTTGCAAAAAGCCTGCGTGCAAACCCCATTTTGTTGCCGAGTGCTTTTGTTTGCCAAAGTTTCGTTAAAGTTTGTTCAAGGGCGTGTGCTTGTCTGCCGAGCGAAGCGAAGGCACTTGTTCAAGACAAGCACACGCCCTGTTGTAAAATTGAAGTAAAATACTAATTTATACCAAAAATTACAAGTATACTTTAAGATGTAAATAATTTAATATTTATATCTTATTTTTTTATGTTAAATTATTTACCAAGAGTTTAAGTGAGAACGGCAAATTACAGAGGTCATAGAATCTAACAAATTGACAGTTCAGCTTTTATTTCT
>JAFWWV010000167.1 GCA_017523305.1 Clostridia bacterium | reverse complement strand
TTCATAGCATTAACATTTTTCCAATATTCTGGCTCATCTATAAAGCCTAATGCGTTTGCTTTTCTTGCAATTTGATTAAGATTATTTCCATATCCTCTTAATTTTTTTAGTTCATCATAAAACTCAATAGGTGGCTTTTCTCTCGGCTCATATCCAACTACTAAACTTCTAACATAATCAGATTCATTTAAACCTGCTTTACTAGATTTTAATTTCAAAAGATAATCTTCATCTCTACTAAACCAAAATTGTTTTTTTACTCCACGATTTCGCATTTGACCACCTCTGGCTCATCATCATAATCATCATTATCTTTATCTCTCATAATAAGTAATCTTTCATACTCATTTATTCTATTGATTTGTAAGCAACACATAAGAGTTGTCATTACTAAACCACCTATAATTAAACCTAATATAAAAAATAATAATTCACTCATAATATCAAATCCTTTCTATTTAATTTTTTCTTGTCATATTTTTAAGGGGATTGGGGAGTTTCCCCACAAGCGAATTTATATGGGAGTATAAATTCAGTGCTGGCTAGACAATAATTCTACTCCCCAAAAGTACATTCCTGACAAATATGACAATAATACTCGCAGTTTTTACAATCACAATTCTCATTACATTCATATTCTTCTTCGTCATAATCTTCATCAATTTCTTCGCATTCCTCATCAAATTCTTCATTGATTTCTTGTACTGAAAAATCAATTACATCATCATCTTTTGTATCTAAAATATTATTATTAAATACATAATTTGTAATAATTTCTAATGCTTGATTTTCATTTCTTGCTTTAACTTTGAATACTTTTTCAGTTGTTTTTTTCACATTTACTTCGTAAGTTCTTGCATATTCTTCATCAAAATATCCTGCAACTTCTAGTAATTTTATAAAATCAATTTCTAAACATTTACACAATTTTATTAAGTTTCTTATATTGATATTTTCTCTTTCACCCCTTTCAATTTTTGAAATCTCTGCATAACTAACACCAGAATATTCATCTAATTCTTTTAGTGTTAATCCTTCCTCTAATCTTCTATTTTTTAATATATCAGCAACAATTAAATAATCTTTTTTCATAATTTTATCTTTCCTTTCCATATCTTTTTTTATAATTTATTCCTACTCTGTCACATAAAAAATCGTTGAAATCTTTACCAACTTTTGGTGGATCATCAACGACTTCATATTGTTTAGGTAGTATTGTTTTTAATGCCATAGTAGCAATTCTTCCTGCACTATCATTATCAAAATGCAGTACAATTTTTTTAATATTTTGATTCTGATTTAGATAATAATTTAATGCTAATGGTATCTTACTTTCATCAATTTTTTTAGCCGGTTGATATACTCCTGCTAATGATAAAAGATTCTCATTATACCACTCTTTATTATCTAGTTTTAATAAAGTTGCATAAGATAAAAGGTCAATAGCACTTTCAAATAAGTGTACTGAATCGTTTTTATCTAATGAATCTAACTTAAATGAAAACGCTTTATGACTTCCATAAGCGTCTTGCATATACCTACTAGAATTGGTGGCTCTTACACCTGCATATCTTGGTGTTTTAAACTTATCATAACCAACAAATACAACATTATTGTTTTGGTATTGTTGATAAATTAAGTCATTATCTATACACTCTTGAATAATATCTTTATCAATTCCTCTACCAACTAAATACTTTATTACTTGTTCATTATCACTTGCTTTTTTAGGTAGTAATAACCTAACATTCTGCACTTTTTCTTTTTGCTTGTATTGTATTGGTGGACTTATTTTAGATTTTCCTAATATGATTTCTACTGCCTCAATAAAAGAATAATCTCTAACTCTTATTAAATATTCTAATGCAGTTTTGCCTCCAACTCCTTGTGAAAACCAATACCACATACCATTACTTATCTTCAAACTATCGTGTGTTCTAGTCATATATGTTCCTCTGCTAAAAGGTACTAATTCATCTG
>JAFWWV010000166.1 GCA_017523305.1 Clostridia bacterium | reverse complement strand
TTTGCAAGAAGATTTACCTATAGTCATTTTAGAAAAGAAAAAGCAGATGAAATTTGTGTTATGACAAATAATGCAAACAAAATTCTTTTCAACTATTTAATTACAAAACTTATTGAATTTGCAATTATCTTTGGTTCTCTTGGCTTAACTTTTGAAATTTTAGGTCTTGAGTTTACTTGGGAGTTAGCTTTAATTATTGGTCTATTTAACTTTATTCCATACTTTGGTATCTACATTGGTGCTGTACCAGCAGTATTGATAACATTGATATTTAACTCCTTAAATTCAGCTTTATATATGGCTCTTGCAACTATTATTGTTACTACAATTGAGTTTAACCTTATTATTCCTTTTATTACAGGAAAACATTTAAAGGTAAGTTCATTAGTAGTTATCATTTCAATTTTAGTTGGTGGTGCTATGTTTGATATTATGGGTATGCTTTTTGCTCCACCTATTGCAGCATTAATAAGCGTTGTTGTTACAGGTAATATTGAGTTAAAAGAAAACCATATGAAATATGTTATGGAACTTAATAAAGCCCGTGAAAAGAATAGACAGGAACAAGAAGAGCAATTAGGTATTATAGATAAAAATACTATGCCAATACCAAAAGAAAGCAAAACCGAAGAAAAAGAAACAGTTGTAAAAACTGAAGAAACTAAAGAAGAAACTAAAGAAGAAAAAAAAGAAGAAGTTAAAGAACCTAAAACTAAAAAGGTAGAAAAGAAAACTTCTTCAAAAAAAGAACCTTCAACAAAACCTAAAAAAACTGAAAAGAAAACAGAAAAAAAAGAAGTTGAAGTAAAATAAAAAAATATTGTTAAAAGGAGAAATTTTGTAAAAAATGCAAAAAGAAATATTGTATAGCGCTACAAAACCAACAGGAAAACTTACACTAGGTAATTATATAGGAGCTATAAAAAATTGGAGCGAAATGCAAGAAAACTACAATTCAATATTTTGTGTTGCAGATTTACACTCCTTAACAATAAATATTGATAGGCAAGAATTAAAGGATAATATTTATAGCCAAATAGCAACTTTTTTAGCTTTTGGTTTAGACCCAGAAAAAAGTATTATATATTGCCAATCACACGTTAAAGAACACGCTGAACTTGGTTGGATAATGAATTGTACAACTTATTTTGGTGAAGCAAGTCGTATGACACAATTTAAGGATGCTAAAGCTAAAAATAAAAACATTTCTGTTGGTTTATTTACATATCCAATGTTAATGGCTGCAGATATCTTACTTTACGATACAAACGTTGTTCCAGTAGGTATAGACCAAATGCAACACGTCGAAATTTGCCGTGATATCGCAACAAGGTTTAATGCTAAGTATGGTGAAACTTTTGCAATTCCAAAAGGTATAGTGCCTAAAACAGGCGCTAAAATTATGGGTTTATTAGACCCAACTAAAAAAATGGCAAAATCAGGTGATAACGATAATGATGTTATCTATATCGAAGATGATAATGAAACTATTATGAGAAAGTTCAAAAGAGCAGTAACCGATAGTTTAAATAGAATTAAATATTGTGATGAACAACCTGGTGTATCAAACTTATTAACAATTTATTCAGCTATGAAGAAAATTACCATTGAACAAGCTGAAAAAGAATTCGAAGGTTGTGGTTATGGAGACCTTAAAACTCGTACAGCTCAAGCTGTTATTGATGTTTTATCTCCTGTAAGAGAAAAATTAAATGCTCTAAAAGCAGATAAAAAGTATCTTGAAAAGATTATGGCTGAAGGAGCTGAAAAGGCACGTTATTTGGCAAAAAAGAAGCTAAATAAGGTATATAAGAAAGTTGGACTTGTAACTTTTTAGTAAAAATAAAATAAAAAAAACACTTGTATCAAGTGTTTTTTTTTGTTAAAAAAATAATCTGCTTCCACAATTTCTGCATCCATTATTACAACCACAACTGTTATTACAGCAACTATTGCAACCACAACCATTATTGCTTCCACCTAAAGCAAGAAGTAGTAGTAATAAAAAGTTAGTATTGTTGTTTAAATTAGTGTCTGTAGCAGAAGTAAAAATAGAAATAAGTAAAGTTAAAATTATAAAAAATGTATTATCCATATTTTTCCCCCTAAAAATTAATACTTCTAAACCTAAATATAATCAGCAGTATTATATGACACATTTTTTTTATTTGCGACAAATTATAATTTTTATGTTTTTTTATTTTTAATAGGGTAGACTATATTTAATACTAAATATGTTTTTATTTGATTAAATATCAAATTTGTGGTAATCTTAAGTTGTAGAAAAATCACTTTTTTGTGAAAAACTAAAAAGGTAGAATAAAATGGATATTAAAGAAAAATTAACTACATTACCTTTATCTCCAGGTGTTTACATTATGAAAGATAGATTTGGTAATGTAATTTATATCGGCAAAGCAAGAAAGTTAAAAAACCGTGTAAGTCAATATTTTTTAAATAAGAACCATACCGAAAAAGTTAAAAGTATGGTTTCTCAAGTTGCAGACTTTAGTTATATTTTAACTAATTCGGAACTCGATGCTTTAGTTTTAGAAAGTAATTTAATAAAAAAACATCAACCTTTTTATAACATTCTTTTAAAAGATGGAAAGTCTTATCCTTATATTAAAATAGATGCAAGTGTAGATTTTCCTAAACTTGAAGTTGTAAGAAAAGTTAAAAAGGATAATGCAAAATATTTTGGTCCATATTTTGGTATAAATGCATATGATGTTGTTAATGCAGTTAACTATGCTTATCCAGTGAGAACTTGTGATAAAAAAATTAAGGCTAATAATAAAATGCATAGGGGATGCTTAAATTATTCTCTTGGTCTTTGTTCAGCACCATGTATGTGCAAAATTACAAAAGAAGATTATGCAAAACTCTTGCCAAATGTATATGACTTTTTAAATGGTAAAGATACAGCTGTATACGATATAATTTGCAAAAAAATGGATCAAGCCGTTGAAATAGAAAACTTTGAATTAGCTATCAAACTAAGAGATTTAAAATTTATGCTTTTAAAACTTAGAGAAAAAACAATCACTGCTTTACCAAATACTGCTAATATTGATGTCTTTGGTTTTGCAAAAAGCGATATATTTACAGTTTTCTCAGTTTTAGTAATTCGTCAAGGCAAGATGATGGGTGTAAAAAATTATCACTTTGATAACTTTGGTATTGATGATGAACAAATGTTAATTTCTTTCTTAACTCAATACTATAATGTTAATGCTTTATTGCCAGAAAAAATATTGTTACCATTTGAAGTTGATTTGGAAGATGCTTTATTTAAATCATTAAGCGAACAATTAGGTAAAAAAATTGAAGTTTCTGTGCCAACAAAAGCAACTAACAAACAACTTATCATCCAAGCTAATAATAATGCAAATGAATATTTAACAAAAAATTGTGAGTTAGAAGTTAAAAAGAAATCAAAGAAATTAGAAATTTTACAAGGTATTAAAGATAAATTAAATTTAAGGAATTTACCTTTAAGAATTGAAGGTTATGATATTTCTAATATCTCTGGAACAAGTTCTGTATGTAGTATGGTTGTTTTTGTAAATGGTTCAAAAGCATCTAAACATTATAGAAAATTTAAAATTAAAGAAGTTGTTGGTCCAAACGACTTTGAAAGTTTAAAAGAAAGTATTACTCGTAGGTTAGAAAAGTTAGGTAGCGATGATATAAGTTTTTCATCAGCGCCAAACCTTATTTTAATTGATGGTGGTAAAGGTCAAATTAATATCTGCCGTGATTTAATTAAATCTTACAACCAAAATATTGATGTAATAAGTTTAGCGAAAAAACAAGAAGAAATTTTTGTTGAAGATAATCCACTTTCTGTAAAATTAAGTAAAGATGATGATGAGTTAAAACTCTTACAAAAAGTAAGAGATGAAGCTCACCGTTTTGCTGTAACTTTCCACAGAAAACTTAGAAAGAAAAAACAAGTAAAAAGTATTCTTAATGAAATTGAAGGTTTAGGCAAAGTAAAAAGAGCAAACTTAATTTCTAAATTTAAAACTGTTAAACGTATGAAAAAAGCAACAGCTGATGATTTAATTCAAGTTCCTGGTATAACACCAAAGTTGGCAGGGGAGATTATTAAAAAACTTGAAGAATTAGATTAATTGTTTTAGTTTGTCCTAAATAATATATTAAACTGCATATATTTATGTATGCAGTTTTTTATTTTTTTAAAAAATAGATTTTTAAAAATTTTTAGTCTTTTATTTAATAAAAAAGTTTTAAAGGGATTAATTTGTTTTTTATCTATAATCTTTTTAATTTTTGCTCCTAATTTCATTTTTAATAAAAAAAATTACGAGTTAAATTTAAATAAATATCTAAATTTAGAAGATAAGGAAAAAATTGTTTTAAATTTATGGCATATAGAAACTTTTGAAGGGGGAACAAATAGTAGAGTAAAATTTATTGAAAAACAAGCAATTAATTTTAATAAACAAAATAATAATTGTTTTATTTCGGTAACAAAAATGGACGAGCAACAACTAATCCTTAATTTAAAACAAAATATTATTCCTGATATGTTTTCGTTTGGGGTAGGAGTAGGTTACTTAATTTCTGGTTACTTAACGCAGTTAGAAAACAATTCTAATGTGAGAACAGATTTAATAGAATATTCAAAAATTAACAATGAAGTTTATGCTTATCCTTATATTTTGTCGGGTTATTGTTTAATTTCTCACCAAAATCTATTACCAAATTCAAAAGAAAAATTTGATAAAACCTTTTCTTGTAAAAAGATAAATAAAAAAGAAATTAAAGGATTGTCTATTACGTCTTCTTCTTTTATCAATTCAAGTGAAGTTTTGTTAAAACAAGGTTTAAAAGACATTAATAAATCAAACATCTTAGAGTTTTCTTCAACTTATAATGCTTATACAAACTTTATTTCTAAAAAAAGCATTTCTCTTTTAGGTACAGCACGTGATGTTGCTAGATGTAAAAATAGAGAATTAAATGGAAGTTTGTCTTCTTGTAATTATACATTTTTATCTGGTTATACAGATTTAATTCAATATATTGGTGCTAATAAAAACTTAACAAAAATAAAAACCAACTATGCAAAATCTTTTTCTAAATTTTTAACAATGTCTTTTTCTCAAAATAATTTAGCAAATTACGGATTGTTTTCTACAACTAATAAAAGTATATATTCAAATGGATATATGAAAGATTTTGAGTCTTCTTTACAAAAACAGTTATCTTCAGTTAATGTTTTTAGTTCTTATCAACAAATAGAAAATAATAATAAAAATTCTTTTAATAGTTTATTTATATAAATCATTAACTAAATCTCTATAAAAAACATATAAAAACATATGCAAAAAACAAACAAGATAACAATGCCTAAATTTATAAAAATACTAAAATCACAAATTTCAAATATTGAAGTTAAAAGTGATAAAAGTTTTAAAGATTTAACAACCTTTAAAATAGGTGGAAAAATAAAATATTTTATTGAAATTAAAGAAGTAAATATTTTGTTAAAAATATTAAATTTAGCAAATAAATATTCTATTAGATATTTTATTTTAGGGCAAGGCAGTAATTTATTGGCAAGTGATAAAGTATGTAAAATTTTAATTTTAAAAATATCTCTTAATAATATTGTTGTCCGAAAAAATAAAATTATATGTGGTAGTGGTGTTAGTTTATTTAAACTAAATCACTTTGCAATAAAAAATAATTTAACTGGGTTAGAGTGGAGCTATGGCATACCAGGAAGTGTGGGTGGTGCTGTAAAAATGAACGCAGGAAGTTTTGGTGGAGAAATAAAAAATGTTGTTGATTGTGTTTATTATACTGATGGCTACAAAATATATAAAAAGCAAAAATCTTCTTTAGAGTTTGATTATCGCAAAAGTTTTTTTACAAATAATAATTTTGTTATTTTAAAAGTAATTTTTTGTTTAGAAAAAAGTGAAAGTAGTATAATAGAAAAATTGTGTTTTGATAATTACGAAAAACGAAGAAAAATGCAACCTTATAATATGCCAAGTGCTGGTAGCGTCTTTAAACGCCCTTTAAACGCGTTTGCGCCTGTTTTAATACAAAGGTCAAAACTGAAAGGTGTTGCGTGTGGTGGGGCAAAAATTTCTTCTAAACACTGTGGTTTTATTGTTAACGAAAGTGGTCAAGCAACATTTAAACAAGTTTTTAAATTAATTGCTAAAATTAAAAAGACAGTTTTAAAAAAATTTGATATAATACTTGAAGAAGAAATTATTATATTAAGGTAAATTATTTTTATGAATTTTTTTGGAGATTATCATACACATACAATTTATAGTCGCAAACCTTATATTTTTTATAACCATGCAAAAGGTAGCGTAGAAGATAATATTATCGAAGCTAAAAAAGTAGGACTAAAAGAATTAGCAATTTCTGATCATGGTTTTTCACATAAATATTTTGGTTGCAGCAGAAAAAACTTAAAAACTACAAAAGAAGAAATTTTAAGACTTTCTCAAAAATATGATATTAAAGTTTATTTTGGGGTAGAAGCAAATTTTATTTCTCAAGATGGAACAATTGATGTTATTGAAAGTGATAAGGAATATTTAGATATAATTCTTTGTGGTTTTCATAGGTCAGCAAAACCAAAAACTTGGAGTGATAAGTTTAAAATATTTTGGGCAAATATGTTTGCAAAATTTTTTGGTACAAGCTCTAAGTTAAAACAAAGAAACACATCAATGATTTTAAACGCTTTAGAAAAAAATAAAATTGATGTTATTACTCACTTAAATAGTAAAATGAAATGTGATGTGGTTGAAGTTGCAAAGAAAGCTGCAGAAAAAGGAACATACCTTGAACTAAATGAAAGGCATTGTGATTTTAGTAGTGAAGAAATAAAAGCAATGTTGCAAACAAAAGTTAACTTTATTGTTAATTCAGATTCTCACAAACCTAAAAAAATTGGTAAATTTTCAAAAGTAGAAAAATTAATTATAGAAAATAATATTCCTGAAGATAGGGTAGTTAACTTAAACTCATTACCAAAATTTATAAATTTAAAAAATAATAAAACAAAAGATTAAAAAGGAAGAAAAATAAAATGTCATTTGCTCATGAAGTTAAACTTGAAGTTTTAGAAACACCAACAAAAAATGAATGTTGTAAGTTGGCTTTTTTATCTGCTGTAATTCACTCTTGTGGGGAGTTAACTAAAAGTGGCAAAGAATTTTATCTTGAACTTAAAACTGATATTGAAAAAATATATGACGAAGTCAATGAATGCCTAAAAACTCTATATGGTGAGTATGCAGAACTTTCTTTTGATGATGATACAAATATTAATAAATCAGTTAGATATGTTATAAGTTTGCCAAAAGCAATTACAAACCAAATATTATTTGATTGTGGTATAGCAAAATTTAGTTTAAATAACGAGTTTACTTTAATTCAAGGAATTGATGAACATATTATTGAAAATGAGTGTTGTGCAAAAAATTATATAAAAGGTGTTTTTGCAACAGCATCAACTTCAAATATTATTTTAAACGAAAATAATCAAGATGATTCTCGTACCTTTAGTGGTTATCACTGGGAATTTGTTTTTACAAGCGAACCATACGCTGATGATTTTTCTAATCTTTTATTTTCTCAAGGAATAGCAAATAAAAAAAGTAAACGTAAAAATCTTTATGTTTTATATATCAAAGAAGCAGAAGTTGTTAGTGACTTGTTTGCAATAGTAGGTGCATATAAAAGTTTGTTGAAATTGCAAAACGAAATTGCTCTAAGGGAAGTTCGTAATAACATTAATAGACAAAATAACTGTATGAACGCTAATATTACAAAAACAGTAACAGCTAGTTTAAAACAAATTCAAGCAATTAATAAAATTGAACAAACTATAGGTTTTGAAAAACTCCCACAAAACTTAAGGGAACTTTGTTTGGTTAGACTTGCAAATCCAGAAGAATCGCTAGACAACTTGACAAAATTGTTGTCAACAACTATAACTAAAAGTGGTATAAATCATCAATTTAGAAGGCTTTTAAAAATAGCAGAAAAAATTGATAATAACACTATAAAAATAGAAGATAATAAAGAAGAAGATTAATTTAGAAACTATTATGGTTGGTTTTATAAAAGCCAACTATAATTTTTAAAATTAAGACTTAAAAAAAAACAAAAGAGCAAATAAAAAGGGCATAAGTTATGAAAAATTTTGTACATTTGCACGTTCACACTGAGTATAGTTTACTTGATGGTGTAGCCAGGGTTAAAGATTTAGTTAAAAAAGTAAAGGATAATGGTGGTACTGCTGTTGCTATGACAGATCACGGTACTATGGCTGGTTCTTTACATTTTTTTGCTGAGTGCTATAGGAACAATATTAAACCTATTATTGGTTGTGAATTTTATGTTGCTCATGATAGAACTTATAAACAAGGAAAACCAGATAATGCCCACTTGGTTTTAATTGCTAAAAATAACGAAGGTTATCAAAACCTTTTAAAACTTAATGCTATTGCCTGTAAGGAAGGTTTTTATTATAAACCAAGAATTGACTATGATGTGTTAGAAAAACACTCAAAAGGTCTTATTTGTTTAAGTGCTTGTTTAGCAGGACATATTCCAACTCTTTTATTAAACAGAAGATTTGACGAAGCATATGAACTTGCTTTAAGACTTAAAAATATGTTTGACGAAGGCGATTTTTATATTGAACTTCAAAACCATGGTTTACCAGAACAAATTGAAATTTTAGAACCATTAAATAACCTAGCAAAAAAACTTGGTGTAAAAACAGTAGCAACAAACGATGCTCACTATATAAACAAAGAAGATGCAGAAATGCAAGATATCTTAATGTGTATTCAAATGGGTAAATTCCTAGATGATACAGATAGATTAAAATTTTCTACAGACGAGTTTTATATTAAAACTAGGGAAGAAATGGAACAATGTTTAGGTGCTTATCCTGAAGCACTTGATACAACAAACGAAATTGCTGATAAATGTTTTGTTACAATTAAAGCAAAAAGTCATAAATTTGTTCCTAATATACCAGATAATTGTTCTTTAAGAGATAACGAAAACTTTATTCCTAAATATGTACCCGATGGTATGACTTCATACGAGTTTCTTGAAAAACTTTGCTATGATGGTTTAAAAGAAAGGTATCCTGTTATAACTCCTGAAATTCAAGCAAGAGCAGACGAAGAACTTTCAATTATTAAAGATCAAGGCTTTGTTGAGTATTTCTTGGTTGTTTGGGATTATATCAACTATGCTCGTCAAAACGGTATTCCAGTAGGTCCAGGTAGGGGTAGTGGTGCTGGTAGTATTGTTGCTTATACTTCAGGTATTACTAGGGTAGACCCTATTAAATACCATTTGCTTTTTGAAAGATTTATTCATAAAGAAAGGGTTTCAATGCCCGATTTCGACGTTGACTTCTGTTATGACAGGCGAAACGAAGTTATTGAATATGCAAAACGTAAGTACGGCGTAGATAACGTAGCTTATATTGGTACTTTTGGTACAATGGCTGCTAAAAACGCTATTCGTGACGTTTCAAGGGTTTTAAGAATTCCACTTGCAGACGTTAATAAAATATGTAAGGACATTCCTTTCAAGTTGCCAGATGGTATTAAAAAACCACCAGTTTTAAAATATTACTTTGGTACAACTGGTAATCCTGAAAACGATAAATATATTATTCCTTCATTAAGAAAAATCTATGATGAAGATGAAAAAATGAGAAAAGTTATTGATATGAGTATTAAACTTGAAGGTATGCCAAGGCAAACTTCAACCCACGCTTGTGGTATTTTAATTGCTCCAGAACCTGTTGATAACTTTGTTCCACTTGCTAGAAATGGCGACGAAATTGCAACTCAATATTCAATGATTGAGCTTGAAGACTTAGGCTTACTTAAAATGGACTTCTTAGGTCTTAGAACTTTAACGGATATTGATAAAACATTAAAACTTATTAAACGTATACATAATAAAGATATTGACTTCTATAATATGGAGTATGATGATCAAAACGTTTATAAATTAATTTCTTCAGGTAATACTGATGCTGTTTTCCAACTAGAAAGTGGTGGTATGAAAAGGTTTATGAAAAAACTTAAACCCGATAACCTTGAAGATATTATCGCTGGTATTTCACTTTATCGTCCGGGTCCTATGAAGTATATTGATTCTTATGTTGAAAACAAACATAATCCAAGTAAAGTTAAATATGACCACGAATGCTTAGAGTCAATTTTAAAACCAACCTATGGTATTATTGTTTATCAAGAACAAGTTATGCAGATTGTTCAAAAAATGGCTGGTTATACACTGGGACAAGCCGATATGGTTCGTCGTATTATGGGTAAAAAGAAAGTTGAAAAAATGGCCGAAGAAAAAGAAAAATTTATCTTTGGTTGGAAGGACCCTAAAGGCGAAAAAAGTATTGATGGCGCACTTAAAAAGGGCGTTAGTGAAGAGGTTGCAAGAAAAGTTTTTGCTGATATGGAAGACTTTGCTAAATATGCTTTCAATAAATCTCACGCAGCAGCATATGCTTATTTGTCTTATCAAACAGCATATTTAAAATGTTATTATCCAGTAGAATTTTTAGTTGCTGTATTAAATAACCGTATTACTAATATTGATGAAATTAAAAAATATATTATTTACGCAAGACAACAAAACTATGAAGTTTTACCACCAGATATTAATAAAAGTGAAACTTATTTTAGTGTAGAAAATAATAAAATAAGATTTGGTTTAGCAGCTCTTAAAAACGTAGGTATTGGTGTTGTTGAAGAAATTATTAAAAATCGTGAACAATTTGGTGAGTATAAAGATCTTTACGATTTTATTGAAAGAACACAAGGTACAAGCGTAAATAAAAGATGTTTAGAAAGTATGATTTTAAGCGGGGCATTTGATTGCTTTGGTAATACAAGGTCTCAAATGATGAGTGTTTATGAATCTGTTGTAGATACTGTTTCAAAAGACCAAAAAAATAAAGCAACAGGACAATTTAGTTTGTTTGATGATGTTTCATTTAGTACTGCAGATAAAAACTATGAAAAAATGCCTGATATTAAAGAATATGCAAAACTTGCTAAATTAAAATTTGAAAAACAAGTTTTAGGTATATACCTTTCAGGACATCCACTTGATAATTATGTTAACGAGTTTAGTAAATTTTCATTTAACTCTTCTATGATTCCAGAAGAAAAAGAAGAAGTTATTGAAGAAGATGACGAAATTGGTTATCAAGAAGAAGAGAGAGAAGAAGGTATTAAACACGACGACGTTGTTGAATGTGGTGGAAGTATTGAAGAAGTAAGAAAAATCTTTACCAAAGTAGGCAATAAAGAAATGGCTATTCTTAAAATGGAAGATTTGTATGGAACTTATGATGTAATGGTAGTTCCAAACGCTTACGAAAAGTTTAAAACAAAAATAACTGAAGATGCTTTAATAAAAGTGCACGGAAAAGTTTCTATAAAAGACGATAATAGTGTTATAATTATAGCAGATAATATTTCATTATTAGATGGTGAAGTGTCAAATAATTCTGTTTCAACACAAACTTTTGTTGCTGCAGAAAAACCAAAACCAACTGAAATAGTAAAAACACTTTACTTAAAGTATGATACAACCGATGGTGTTATACATTCAAATATTCTAAAAATGGTAAAAAATTATCCAGGTACAAGTCCTATTATTATTAAGTGTACGGGTACAGATAAAACATTTAAATTAAACTTAAAAGTAAATCCAAATAATTATTTTTTAAATGAACTTAATGCTGTTTTAGAAGATAGTAACTTTAAGTTAATTTAAAACTAAAAAAACAAAGGAGATATGTTTTTAAAATGGAAATTAAAAATATAGCAATTTTAACTAGTGGTGGCGATTGTCAAGGTATGAATACAACAGTAAATATTGTTGTAAGAATTGCTACGTTAAAAGGTCTTAACGTTTATGGTGTAAGGCAAGGTTACAGGGGATTGTGCGAAAACAACTTTGTTAAATTAACAAATGCTAATGTCGAAAATATATCTTCTTTAGGGGGAACAATATTAAAAACTGCAAGATTCCCAGAATTTAAAGAAGATGAAATTGTAGATAAAGCTGTTAATAACCTAAAAGAAAGAAACATCGACGCTTTAATTATTATTGGTGGTGATGGTTCTTTCAGAGGTGCAAAATCGTTAATGGAAAAGGGTATTGATATTATTGCAATTCCAGGAACCATTGATAACGACTTAAGGTATACCGATAGATGTTTAGGTTTTGATACGGCAGTTAATAATGCATGTAACTTTATCGAAAACGTTAAACAAACAATGGGTGCTTTAGATAGGGGTGTTATCTTTGAAGTTATGGGTAGATACTGTGGAGATATTGCTCTTCATACAGCAGCAGCAACAGCTTGTGATATTGTAGCTGTTCCAGAAAAACCAACATCAGAAGAAGAGTTTATTCAAAAAGTTAAAGATTGTATTACAATCAATAAAAAAGTTCCAACTGTTGTTATTGCAGAAAAACTTTATGATATTGAAAAAGTAACAAAAAGACTTAATGAAGAAACTGGTATAGAGTTTAAAAGCTCAGTAGTAGGATATGTTCAAAGGGGTGGCGCTCCATCTGTTTGGGATAGAACTCTTGCTATGCAATTTGGTGTTAGGGCAGTAGAACTTATCACAAAAGGAATTTTAAATAAAGCTATTGGTATTAAAGGCAATAATGTTTTTGAAATGAATATTAATGATGCCTTACATTGTGAATATAACTATAACTATGAATTATTAAATTTATTCTATTTACTTAATACCAAAGTAGAAGATTAATAAAATAAACAAAAAAACTACCCAAGCGTGAAAAACACTCTTGGGTAGTAAATATGTTAATTAGTAGTTAGATGCTTCTTCAATAACAAGTTTATCAAAATCAATTTCTTCAGGGAAATCTGCTTTTGTAAAAGAAGTATTATTATAATTTAAATAATGAAAAATGTGTTTGGAAAGTATTATAGGGGTAGCAATATCAAGTGTTTCACAAATACTTGCTATGTAATCAAAAAACTTTTCAAGGTCAAAAGAAGAAAACTCTTCATATATTGTATCTTTTAAAATTTTTTCACCTTTGCAAACTTTAGCCCAAATTCTAACCATTATTTTTATTCCTTTTAATAAACTAACTAACATAAATAATAAATAAAATATTTTTTTGTTGCAAGCAAAAAACAAAAAAAAATTAAAAAAGTATTAATAAAAAAAATCTTCTTGACATATAATACTTTAATTATTATAATCATTTGTACTAAAAAATAAGGGCTCAAATTTATTTTTTAATATTTATGGTTAAAAGTTGTATTACTTTATTTTGTAAGTGATACATCATTTTTTTACTATTGCTGGGGTACCTAGCAAAATTAAATCGTTGATATAGGGGGCAAAAATATGGAAAACGAAATATTTTTAACAAAAGATGGATACAAAGCATTACAAGAAAAACTTGATTACTTAAAATCAGTTAAAAGAGATGAAGTATCTAAAAAAATTGGTGTAGCTAGAGAATTTGGTGACTTAAGTGAAAATGCTGAATATGATGCAGCAAAAGAAGAACAAGCACAAGTAGAAGCTGAAATTGTTGAAATTGAAAATAAATTAAGATTTGGTAAAATTATTAACCAAAAGAAACTTGATACAAGTAAAGTTAATGCAGGTTGCTTTGTTAAATTACTTGATTTAGATTTTGATGATGAATTTGAATATCAAATTGTTGGTGCAACTGAAAGTGATCCTTCAAAAGGTATTATTTCAAATGAAAGTCCTGTAGGCCAAGCATTACTTGGTAAAAAAGTAGGCGAAACAGTTCAAATTGTTTTACCACAAAATAACAATGCTACAATTAGATTAAAAGTTTTAGCTATAAGAGCATAATAAAAATATTAAATACCAGCCCAAATTAAAGCTGGTATTTTATTTTTTGTTGTTAATTAACTTTAAATATGATAATATTATTTTAGGTTTATTTTAAATAAAAAAAGGATAAAAAGTTTTTACTTATGATTGAGTATCAAAATTTAGTTTTACAAAATAATCAATTTAAAAACCTTTGCAATCAAGATTTGAATTGCAATTCTTTTTTATTTGAAAGTAATGATGAAATATTTTTAAATAATTTTTCTTATTGTTTTGGTCAACACATTTTTTGTGATAATAACCAAAATAAGCCATGTAATATTTGTATTTCTTGCCAAAAGGTAAGTTTATTAAAACATAGTGACTTAAGAATTTATCCAAAAAATAATAAGAATATTTTAGTTGATGATATTAAAGATTTAATTGAAAATGTAAACTTAACACCTGTTGAAAGTGATTATAAAGTTTTTATCTTTAACAATTTTTCTTCAGCAAATATTCAAAGTCAAAACAAACTTTTAAAAATATTAGAAGAACCACCTAAAAATACTTTTATTATTTTAAATGTAACAAACATAAATAAAGTTTTACCAACAGTACTTTCAAGATGTAAAAAAATAAGACTTTTACCTTTAACAAAACAAGAAATTCAAAATAATGTTTCTTTAAATAATTTAAGTGATAGTGAAAAGGAAAGTGTTTTAGATATTTCACAAGGTTCTTTAACCAAAGTTTTAAATTATGCAAATAATGATAACTTTATTTCAACTTTTTCAAATTGTTTAAAAACATTAACAGATATGCGTGATAGTAAACAACTTATTAAATATTCAACAATGTTAAGTGCTTCAAAACAAATTTTTGAAATGAGTCTGGAAATTTTTGAATCAGTTTTTCGTGATGTTTTAATGATAAGGCTAAACAAACCTAATTTAATAAAAAATAACAATATTTATGAAAAACTTTTACAAATAGCAACAACTCTAACTTCAGATGCTGTTGATTTAATTATTAAAAAAATATATGCAATAAAAAAACAATTAGAATTTAATTGCAATTATGTATTGCTTGTTGATAACTTTTTATTATATTACTTGGAGGTTAAATTCTTATGCAACAAAAAGTAGGTGTAAGGTTTAAAATTGGTGCAAAAGTTTATTCTTTTTTATCCGAAGTTGAAAACTTAAAAGTAGGAGACTATGTTATTGTAGAAACTTCTCTTGGTCAAGGCTATGCTGTAGTTGATAAAATTGAAGAACTTTCTAATACTGATAATTTAGAAGAATTAAAGTCAGTTGTAAGAAAAGCAACTAAAGAAGATAAAAAACAACACGAAGTTAACTGCGAAAAAGAAAAAACTGCAATTAGCGTAACTAAAGAATTAGTTGAAAAAATGAACTTAGATATGAATGTTGTTAATGCAGAATATTCTTTTGATGGTACGAAAGTAATAATTGACTTTATTTCAGATAACAGGGTTGATTTTAGAGATTTAGTTAAAGATTTAGCTGTAAAACTTAAAACAAGAATAGAACTTAGACAAATTGGTATTCGTGACCAAGCAAAAATGGTAGGTGGCATTGGTATTTGTGGTAGAGTTTGTTGCTGTGCTTCACATTTAAAAGATTTTGAAAAAGTTTCTATTAAAATGGCAAAAGTTCAAGGTTTAGCTTTAAATCCAACAAAAATTAGTGGTTCTTGTGGTAGACTTATGTGCTGTTTAGAATATGAAAATGATTATTATTCTGAAGTTTATCCAAAAATACCTAAACTTAATAGTGAAGTTAAAACTCCTGAAGGTGTAGGCGTTGTAATGTATACAAATGCTTTAAAACAAATTGTTTCAGTAAAAATAACAAATAAAGATGGTGGTTTTACTATTAAAGATTTTACTTTTGATGATGTTACAAAAATAAGCAATTCAAATAATCAAAACCAAAATCAAACCAAAAAAGAAGAAACAAAAGAAATTAAAGTAAACATTAAACCTTTGAGTGAATAAAAACCAGAAGAAGAAAATAAAAATCAAAACAAAAACAAAAAGAATAAAAAACATTTTTCAAAAAAATAATTAATTATGAACGAAATTTTAAAAGAAAACGAAGTTTTAGATGATTTACAATTAAATAATTTGATGATAATTCAAAATAAACTAGATTATAGATTTACTAGTGATAGTGTTTTGCTTGCAAACTTTGCAAAAGCAGGGCATAAAGATTTGGTTGTAGAGTTTTGTTCGGGTAGTGGAGTAATTTCTATTTTATTAAATGAAAAATGCAAACCTAAACAAATTGTAGGTTTTGAAATTCAAGAAAAACTATGTGAAATGTCAAATAGGTCACTAAAGTATAATAAAATAGAAAATATTGAATTTTTAAATAAAGATTTAAAACAAGCAGAACAAATTGTAGGAAATGGTAAAGTAGATGTTATTGTTTGCAATCCACCTTATTACTTGTTGCCTAAAAACCAAAACGATATAAATGAAAAATATAAACTAACAAAATATGAAGTTTCAACAAATCTTACTGAAATATTGGAAAAAGCTAGTAAAATTTTAAAATACTCAGGTAAACTATATTTAGTTCATATTTCAAGTAGAATCCAAGAAATTTTATCTTTGGCACAAAAATTTAATTTAATTTGCAAAAAAATGCAGTTTATTTATCCAACAGATAAAAAATCTAGTCACTTAGTTTTAATGTGTTTTTCTAAAGGTGGAAAATTTGATTGTGAAATTTTAAAACCAAATGTACTAAATTAAAAAAGCAAAAGTTGACTTTTGCTTTTTTTTTGTTTATAATTTAATTAGAAAGTTGAGCAGAAAAGAAACATTTTTGTTTCCATCTCGTAATTATCAGCATAACTTGTTAAAGTTTAAGCATTGATTTCTTTCAAAGAAGATAGTTAATTCTATCTTCTTTTTTTTACATAATTTTGCAGAATAAACAACTTAAAATTGCACCTGCTAAAGTTGCAATAAGTGAAACGGGTATAGCGTAAAATAGTTTTTTAACTTTTGTTTGAGAGCAATATAGGGTAGTTACATAAAAAACAGTGTCGCAACTACCTATAATAACGCTTGCGCTTCTACCTATATAACTATCAACCCCATAAGTTGTGTATATATCATTTAAAATTGCTAAACTTCCGTTACCACTAAAAGGTTTTAATAATACAAGTTCGCAAAGTTCTTTAGGTATACCTATTAAATTAAAAAGGGGAGAAACAAAATCAGCAAGAAGGTTAGCTAGTCCACTTATTTTTATAAATTGAACCATTATCATAATTGTAACTAAATACGGAAAAATACTTACAACAAGTCCTATACTTTGTTTTGCTCCGTTAGTAAAACTATTATAAACATTAACTTTTTTTGTTTTTGCGTAAATGAATGTAAATAGTATTAAAATTGGTAGAAGGTAATTGCTCATTTTTTTACCTTCTTTTTCTTTAATTTTTCAATTAGTAAGGCTAGTCCAATTCCAATAAATGTTGTTAAAATTGCTGCAAATATAGTAGGTAAAATAATATTGCTAGCATTTTCACTTCCTGCTGTAATTCTAAGGCCAATTACAGTTGTTGGTAAAATTTGCATTGAAGTAGAAGCAAAAATTATTAACATCATCATAGCTCTATTTGCTTTGCCACTACCATCGTCAAGTCTTTGCATAGCCTTCATACCTAGTGGAGTAGCAGCACCGCCCATACCTAATATGTTGCAAGAAATATTCATGCAAAGTAATTCGTTTGTTGTTTCGTCTACATTTCCAAAAATCTTTTTTGTAAAAGGAGATAGAAGTTTTGATAACTTTTTGTTAATTCCACTATCTTCCATTACTTGTAAAATTCCCATCCAAACAGAATATATTGCGCACAAACTTAAACACAATTTTAAAGTGTTTTCGCTTGCTTCTAACATTGAAGGTAAAACTATTTCTGGATTTAAATATAATAATATACAAATGCTAGTTGTTATTAGCCAAAACCATAACTTATTCATATTAAATACTTATGAAAAATAATAAAAAGGTATGCATTAACAACAAAATATGTTAAAATGATTTTATGATTATAGATTCACATTGTCATATTTATGACCAAAAAATAAGCGAAATTAAAGAAGATATTTTAAAAAACATTGAAAACAATAACCAACTTTGTGTTTGTAACGCTGACTGTGTTGAAACAAGTAAAAAGTGTGTTGATTTAGCAAATAATAATAAAAATGTTTATGCGACAGTAGGTATCCATCCACATGAAGCTGAAAGTTTTGATGAAAAAACAATTAAAACGCTTGAAGAAATGTCAAAAAATGAAAAAGTTGTTGCTATTGGCGAAATTGGTTTAGATTATTATTACGACTTTTCACCAAGAGAAATACAAAAAGAAGTTTTAAAAGAACAAATTATACTTGCAAATAAACTTCAAAAACCTTGTGTGTATCATGTGCGTGAGGCAACAGAAGATTTTTTAACAATTTTAAAAGAAATGGCACAATATTTAAATTTTTCTGGGGTGATACATAGTTTTAGTGGTAGTATTGAAACTGCAAAAATTTTATTAAACTATGGTTTTTATTTAGGTTTTAATGGTATTGTTACATTTAAAAATGCAAATAAAATTTTAGATGTTGTAAAATTTGTTCCACTTGATAAAATATTAATTGAAACAGATTGTCCTTACTTGACACCAGTTCCATATAGGGGGCAAGTAAATAGACCTGAATATGTTGAGTTAGTAGCAGAAAAAATTGCAGAAATAAAAGGTTTAACAAAACAAGAAGTTATAGATGTTACAACTAATAACGCTTTAAATCTTTTTAAAATTAAAAGGTAAAAACAATGGCAGAATTATCAAAAGACTTTAAATTTAAAAAACAATTTGGTCAAAACTTTATTTTAGATAAAAATTTTATGAATGCTTTAGTTAGGGACTTTAATTTGCCTTCAAACAGTTATGTTTTAGAAATTGGGGCTGGGGCAGGCGTTTTAACTGAAGTTTTAGCAAATAATTTTGAAAAAGTTGTAAGTTTTGAAATTGATAAAACTTTAACAGAACATTTGCAAGCAATTGAAAATCAACATGAAAACCTTAAATTTGTTTTTAAAGATGTTTTAAGTGTTGAAACTAGCGAAATTGATTCTTTTTTTGATAAAAACTTTTATTTGATTGCAAATTTACCTTATTATATTACTTCTCAAATTATTTTTAAATTTTTATTTGAGTCAAAAAAATTATCTCAAATGTTTGTTATGGTTCAAAAAGAAGTAGGTGTTAGGTTTTGCGCAAAACACTCAACTAAAGATTATGGCATACCAACAGTGTTAATAGATAGTTTTGGCTCTTGTAAAATTGTTAAAAATGTAAGTAGAACAGTTTTTAAACCTGTTCCTAATGTTGATTCATGCATAATAAAAATAGAAGTAGATAAAAACAAGTTTAAAATTAACAACGAAAAAAAATATATAGATTTTGTTTCTAATTGTTTTAAAATGAAAAGAAAAACTCTTTATAACAACTTATCAAGTAATGGGTATGATAAAACAAAAATTATTGACGCAATAAAAGAAATGGGTTTATCAGAAACAGTTAGACCAGAAAATTTAACAGCAGAAATGTTTGTAAATTTATTTAACAAGTTAAATTAATATATTTATTATCAAAATTAAGTTAAAAAAGCATATATATTACCATAATATATATGTTTTTATTTTTTATGCCAAAAATAGACATTAAAAAAATGTTAAATTAAAAACATATTAAATAAAAGGAAAAGTGTCTATAAATGGAAAATATTAAAACTTTAATTCTAAACAATGATAAAGATAAAAATTTTAAGGCCATTTTAAATTTAAAAGAAACAGAACTAAGTTGTATAAAATTTTTAAATATAAATTCTTTAAATAAAAATTTTGCGCTAGGAATAAAACAAAATGAAAATGTTTTAAAAATTCCATTAGAAATAAATAACAATTTATGTGCTTTTGAATTACCTAAAAATTTTAATATTAAAAATAAATTTTTTTGTGCTGTTGTTGATGTTACAAATGCTTTTTGTCCAGAAATAATTTTAAGTGGAAGTATAAATGAAGTGGGGCATAATGAAATTATAGAAAGTGCTTTTATAAAAACAAAACCTGAAAAAATAGAAGAGTTATATGAAGAAGAAAAAGACGAACAATTACAATCTATCATAGATAAAAATTTGGAAGAAGATTTAAATACTGTTTATTATGATAATTGTTCTAAGTGTAAATATAGGCAAGCTTTTTATAATGATAAAGAAAGTCAATTTTGTTCTTGTAAAACTAAAAATAGGGTGGAGATAAATCAAGAAAAACAAACAAAAATAAAAAGTGAAAATATAAAACTAACGGAAGAAGGATTAAAAAATCTAACCCCAAAACAACCCCTAGGAGAGCAGTTAATACAAGACGATAAAGAACCTGTAATAAGTGAAGAAATGTCATTTTACGACCAAATAAAGCCCCAAATCGACACGTTATTTGCAAAATATAAAAAAGAAGATAATTTGGAGAATATAATTTCTAATTCTAAATGGATAAAAGTTGAATATGAAAAAGATAACTCATTTTATGTTCTTGGTTTAGTTTTTAATGATGATTTTGATAGAGTAGAATATATTGGTTATGGTATACCTTCACAAGATGATTTAAACCCGCCAGAAGAGTTAAAAAATTTTGCGCAGTGGTTACCAATTAATTTTAATAATGAAGTTTATAAAGGTTATTGGTTGGTTTATCAAGAAGCAAAAAATGGAGAAACGATAAACGTAAAAATGGTTTAAATTTTTAAAATTAAAAAAAGTCAAAATTTTATTTTTTGACTTTTTTATTTTTTAGTTTAATTTTATATTTTTAGTTAATAATCTTTATAAACTAATTTTTTTATTGTTTTAAATTTTTTAGAATTTGTTTACAACTTAATAATAATTGTAAATAAGGACTAGATATTATATATAGAAATAATATTATTATCACATAAATTATTCTTATATTTACATTGACAAATTTGTTATTTTTTGCTACTATTTCTTGTATTGTAGAGAGGTTACTAAATTGAAAAAGAAATTATTATTTTTAGTTGCAATATTGTTTGTCTTTACACTTAGTGTATTTGGTTGTGGGGGTGCTACTTTAAGTGGTGGTCCTAGTTTAACTGATACTGTATATGGTAATGGTGGCTCAGCAGTTGTAAAAGGTGATTATCTTTATTTTGCTAACGCTTATTATGATTACAACAAATTAGGTAGTAACGATAATAAATATGACAGAGATGGGCAACTCCAAAAAAATTATGGTATTTACAGAATTAAATTAAATAAAAACGGTGTAGTTGATTTAAATAGCAAAGGCGTTCCAACTGGGGCAGAATTATTAGTACCACAAGTTGGTGGTTATGAAAAATCAGGTTTATATATTTGTGGAGAATATTTATATTACACAACACCATATTCAGGTTATAAACAAGGTGAATCAGAACTTACAAAAGGTTTATTAAGATTTGAAAAAATTAAACTTAATGGTGATGATCACGTTATTTTATCTGAAGGCGAATATACTACTGAATGTGAATATTCTATTAACTATGTAGATGGAAACACATACATTACTGTTTTTAGTGATGAAAAAGTTAATGTTATTAAATCACAAAGCAATGGGAATAAAAGTAGTTATAAAATAGCTTCTTCTGTTGTAGATTATTGTGTTGAAACTCAAGAAACATTAAAACATAATAAAGCAACAAATAATGTTAATAAATATGTTTACTATACAAAAAAGAGTGATAACGAAAAATATTCTTTATATAGAAAACATCTTAATGGTGGTGCAGAAGAAACTTTAATTTCAGTTTCAAGTGATGAAATTACTTTAGAAGAAGTTAAAAATAACAGAGTTTATTTTAAACAAGCAAATATTTTAAAATCTTCAACTTTTGAATTAAATGCTGATGTTAATGTTTATACAAATATCGCTATTGAAAAAGATGCAACAACAAATATTGTTGATTACATTATTTTAGATGATACATTAGGTTATGCACAAGATAGAGGTATAGTTGCTGTTTATACTGATTCTTCAGCTTATTATTTATATAATTATACAACAAACGGCAGCCAACTTTTACACACAGAATCAAAACAAATTAATTTAGTTTTAACAACTGGTAACGAAGTTTTATTCCAAGTAGCTGAAGATGAAAAATTATATTCAATTGATTTTTCAGATGTTCAAAACATAAATAAAAAAGTTGTTTTAAATTCATTCTCAGCAACTATTGGGGAAGAAGAAAGTTCAACAACAAGTTTTGATTATGATGGCGAAAGAATTTTCTATTTTGCAAAAGCAGCAGATACTAATGAAAAATTAAATTATTTGCATGTTGCTTTACTTGAAGGAAATGCTTATAAAGATGAAGGCGGAAATTCAGTAGGCCATTATATTGGTATTCTTGATAGTTCAGATATTAAAAAATAAATAAAAAATAAAACGCAATTGTTATAATTGCGTTTTTTATTTTTAATAAATATTTAAAAGGTACAAAAATATATAGTTTTTGTGCTTTTTTTATGTTTGTTAAGTTTAGTAAAATTTTTAATATTTTATTTGGTTTTTCTTTAAAATTTTTTTAAAAATTTAAAATAACTAGCAAAAACAAAGTTTTACGACATTTTTCTATTTTTTATTTTAAAACAAGACAAATTAACCTATTTATTTAATGACTATAAATCCTTTTGTTGTGTTATTATTTTGATGTTTTAAAGAAATTTAATGGGGAGACAAAAAAAATGATTAAAAAAATAAAAGTTTTAGTATTAGACGATAGTGAATTACAAAGGGCAAAAATTCAAGATTTATTTTTGAATAATGAAGAGTTTGAATTGATTGGTTGTTTAAATGATGGTCTTGAAGGAATAAATATAGTTCGAGATGAACAACCTGATGTAGTTATTGCAGATATTGTTTTACAAAACTATGATGGCTTTGAATTGCTTGAAAAAATAAAAGAAATGAATTTTGTTTCAAAACCAAAGATATTAATATTATCTTCTTTAAAAGGTGATGACTTTGCTCAAAAAGCGTTAGATTTAGGTGCTTCTTATTATATGGTAAAACCAGTAGCTGAAGAAATTTTATTAAAAAGAATAAAATCTTTAGTTGATAGCAACGCTAATGGTGACACACAAATAATTAGAAATGGTAGAAACAGGGCTTTAGAAGAAAAGATAAGTAATGTGTTTATTACTGTTGGAATTCCTGCACATATTAAAGGTTATCAATTTTTAAGAGAAGCAATTAAAATGGCTATAAGACAACCTGAAATTATAAACTCAATAACAAAACAATTATATCCAGCTATAGCAAATCTTTTTTCAACAAGTGCAAGCAAAGTTGAAAGAGCAATAAGACACGCAATTGAAGTTGCTTGGAACAGGGGAAAGATAGAAAACATAAATGCATTATTTGGTATTAAAGTTTATAATACAAATGAAAAACCTACTAACGGCGAATTTATTGCTTTAGTTGCTGATAAAATGTTGATAGAAGGTGCTTAATTAATAAATAAAAGGTTTGTGAGTAGTATTAAAATTTATATTCATAGCAAATAAATTTTACACAAAAAATAGCGTTTTTACATATTATTTTTTACTTTAGTTAAACATAATAAAGTAAAATAAAAAATTTTTTTAAAAAAGTACTAAAAAACACTTGTATAATATAAAAAAATATGTTAATAATTGCTAAGTAAAAAATTGTGGAGATATTATTACTATGAAACAAACTTATATTAGATGCCCAAGATGCGAATTAAATTATATTTTAAAAAAGGATAAATTTTGCAATGTTTGTAAGCAAGAAATGAAAGCTTTAGGAACATTAGGCGCTGAAGAAAACTTAGATTTAGAATTATGCCCATTGTGCAAAATTAATTATATTAATCCTGATGAAGATATCTGCCCAGCTTGTGCTAAAGAAAGAGAAATGGAAGATGGGGAAGGTACAAAAAATAAATATGGTACTTCTGAATGGGATGCTTATACAAGCCCAGAAGATGACGAAGATTCTTCTTATGAAGATGAAGAAGTAGGCGATATGGTTTCTATTTCTAACCTTGACGATAGTCCTCTTGGTGATGATGACGATATGGATTTAGATTTATCTGATGAAGAAGATGAAGTAGAAGATGAAACTTTTGATAGTGAATTTGACGATACTTTTGATGATTTAGATGATGACGATGTAGACGATGACGACTATGACGACGAAGAAGTTGAAACACCAAAAAAGAAAAAGAAATAAAATATTTATATATTAAGGGTAAATATGGATTTTGATGATATAGACGATGATTTTGACGACGACGTTGAAGATGACGAAATTGTTGATGATTCAAATGATGACGATTTTGACTATGACGATGACGACGATGACGATGAAGTTGAAATGGACGATTATGAAGAATTAAGAAGAAAAAGAAAAATATAAATTGCATTTAGACCGATAGAAAAAAACTTTTTTATTGGTCTAATTTTTTAATTAGGAGAAAACAATCTTATGCCAAATAAAGTAGTAGTTGTAGATTATGATGATAAACCAATAAGAGTAATAGAAAAAATGGAAGCCCACAAAAAACCAACTTTACATAGAGCTTTTTCCGTTTTTCTATACAATAAAAATAAAGTTTTATTGCAAAAAAGAGCATTGAACAAATATCATTCTGGGGGATTAATAGCAAATACCTGTTGTTCACACCCACAACTAAATGAAGATATTATTGAAAATGCAAAGACAAGATTGATAGAAGAATTAAATATAAAAGTGGATTCTTTAAAAGAAGTAGGAACTTTTGTTTATTTTCATAAATTCAATGAAAATTTATATGAGTATGAATATGACCATGTTTTAGCAGGTTACTTTGATGGAGAATATGAAATGAACCCTGAAGAAGTTTGCTGGATAGGTTGGGTTGATATTGAAGAAGTAAAAAAAGATATTATTGATAATCCAAACAATTACGCTGTATGGTTTATTACTGCTTTCCAAATATTCTTAAAAGAAATGAAATTATAAAAAAAGTTTAAAAAATTTTTTCTTGTAAATAATTAAAATAGGGAGATTTTTATGAGACGAAATTTTTTAAATTTAAATGATATTAAAAACAGAATATTAAGTATTAAAGGTAAAAATGTAGATATTTTTATTAATAGGGGTAGAAAGAAAATAGATAATTATTTAGGAATAGTTGAAAATATTTATCCTTCAGTATTTACAGTTAAAATTTTAAATGATCAACAATTAAAAAACGTTACCTGTTCATATTCTGATGTTTTGTGTGGTGATGTTAAAATTATTGAGAAATAAAAAATAAGCATAAAATTTAAGGTTGCTATGTATTTATATTATATAAATAATAGCAACTTTTTTTTTGCTAATTTTAAGGGGGATTTTTATTTGGATAACTTAGAAAATGATAAACTTAATATTGCTACAAAGATTAAACTTGGAAGTACTCAAGTTAAAAATATTGTAAACATTGGTAATGTAGAAGAAGATAATAAAATAACAAAAGTTTTAACCGTATCTGCAAAACCTATAATCGAAAACATTAGTGTTAATAATGCTTCTGTAAAATTTGACGGAGTAGTGGATTATGACTTATTAGTTGTTTTAGAAAACAATGAAATTAAACCTTTAACTCAAAAAACAAATTTTTCACAAGTTTTTGAAGATACAAAAATTAATATAGAAAGTATTATAAATATTTATACTGATTTACTAGAATTAAATAATGTTTCTTCGACAAATGGAATATCATATTCAGCTGTTATTAATTTTGATATTTATTTAGTTGAAAAAAATTTAGATGTTAATTGTGCTAAACCTATTGAAAATGTATTTGTAAAGGAAGGAGAAATTTCTTTCAATTCTTTTGTTAATAATGTGGTTTATGATTCAACAGTTAATTTTGAATTAGCAAAAGATTCAAAAGTAAATCAAATATTATTTACAAATAATTATGCTTCTATTAAATCTGTTATACCATCAAATGATTATTTTGTAGTTAGTGGAGAAGTTTATTCTAGTATTACTTTTCAATCAGAAGATGGATTAATTAAAAGTACAAACAAAACCACAACTTTTTCAGAAGAAATAGAATGTGTGGGTGTGAATAAAGATTCTATTATTCAAGCACAAATAAAAACAAAGGAAAGTACTGTCTTAGAAAATACTGAAAAAGGAATATTTAGTTTTGATGTTCCAATTCAAATTTTGGCACAAATTTACAATAAAACAACGGTAAAATGTGTTGTTGATGCATATTCACTTCAAAATGAAGTTAATTTAATAACAAAATCTTATGAAGAAGATGACTTTGTTTCATCTAAACAAATAGAAGAAAATATTTTAACAAATTTTGCAATAGCCGAAAATATTCCGTTGGTTGATAAAATATTGTCAGTTATGCCAATAAATATTTCTGTAGTTAATCAAATAATAAAAGATAAAGAATTATTAATTGAAGGCATTGCTGTAATAAATATTATTTATTATTTTGAAGATGAAGAAGGAAACAATATTTTAAATTCTTTAGATGTAGAAGTTCCATATTCAATTAACTTAAACATACCTGAACTTTCTGCTAGCGATAAAATTATTTTAAATGTAGTATTAGGTGATATTAATATTAAAAATAAGCGAAGTAAAGAATTGGAAATTTTAGCAGAAGTAAAAATTAATTATGATATTATAAAAAACAATATTTCTGCTATTACAACAGATATTAATTTAGGTGAAGAAAAACCTATAAAAGATTATGCTTTAGAAATATATTTAGCAAAGGAAGGGCAAACATTGTGGGATATTGCTAAAGAATTAAATATTTCAACAACTGATTTAGTAAATCAAAATAGTGATTTAACTCTTCCAATTTCTAATGGTGAAAAAATAGTTGCATACAAGCAAAGAATTGTAGATTTTGAATAAAATAGAATAAATATATAAATATAGTAAATAATTTTTTTATTAAATTTAATAAAAGGAATAAAAAAATGAAAAAGTTATTTACTATATTTTTTTTATCTATTATTTTAGTTGGTTTATTTATTTTTGGTTTTAATACTAATAACAAAACTTATTATAAAGAATATTTAAGAATACATATAAGAGCAAATAGTAATTTAAGTTGTGACCAAGATATTAAATACAAAATAAAGGATGAGATTGTATCGTTTTTAACACCAATAATATCAAGTTGTAATAAAAAGAAAGATTTTGAAAATAAATTGCAACAAAATTTAAAAAATATTGAGTGTATATCAAACAATATTCTTGCACAAAATAACTTTGATTATAAATCATCTGCAAAAATAGATAATGAATATTTTCCAGTAAGAAGTTATGATAATTTAACTTTAGAAAATGGATATTATGATGCTTTAATTGTTAACTTAGGAAGTGGCGAAGGAGATAACTGGTGGTGTGTTGTCTATCCACCTTTATGCTTTTTAAATTCAAATGCCGATTATAACTATAAAAGTAGAATTGCAGAAATTATTAAAAAGTATTTTGGAGGATAAATGAAAAAGTTTTTAATTATTTTAACAATGAGTTTATGTTTAATTATTGGAGTTTCTTATTTGGTGGGAAGTGTTATTGTTCCTTTAACTCAATCAAATAATGTAAGTGCTGTTTTTACTGCTACAACAACTTCTGAAAATAAAGTAATTCAACAAAGGTTGAAAAAATGGGGGTATTATTCTGGGGCGATTGATGGTATTTTAGGTCCTAAAAGTGTTTCTGCAATTAAAAGGTTTCAAAAAAATAATGGGCTAGTTGTAGACGGAATTGTAGGACCTAAAACAGCTGCAAAAATTGGAATAACTTTATCTTCAAATAGTTCTAATCCGTCAAAACAATCATCAAGCGATCTTTATTTACTTGCTAAATGTGTTCACGCTGAAGCAAGGGGAGAAAGTTATCAAGGGCAAGTTGCTGTTGCAGCAGTAATTTTAAATCGTGTTAAAAGTCCAGATTTTCCAAATTCAATAGCTGGTGTAATTTATCAACCATGGGCTTTTACTGCTGTTCATGATGGTCAAATCAACTTAGAACCAAATCAAACTGCATATAATGCTGCAAGAGATGCTATGAACGGTTGGGATCCAACTTATGGTTCTTTATATTATTACAATCCTGCTACAGCTACTAGTAAATGGATTTACTCAAGGCAAACTGTTGTTCAAATAGGTAAGCATGTTTTTGCTTTATAAAAAGGGGAGAGTGAAAGGTTAAAATGAAAAAAGCATTTATTATAACGGTTTCGATTTTAAGTTGCGTTATTTTGGTTTTAAGTTTATTTTTGTATTCTACAAATGTTTCTTTAAACTCTACAAATATGAATTTAGAAAACTTATATCAAAGGTCTTTTTATGATTTAGTTAACAATGTGAATAATATGGAAGTTGAAGTTAGCAAATTAATGGTTTCAAATGATTCAACTTCACAACAAAAATCTTTATCTAAATTAAAACAACAAAGCAGTGATGCTGAAAATTCACTTAGTTTGTTGCCTATAAATGAAAATATTTTAGAAAAAACTACTAGGTTTATGAATCAATTTAATGGTTATTGTACTTCATTAATAACTTATAAAGATGGAAAGATTGAAAATGAAGATTACGAAACTTTAGGAAATGTCTATAATAGTATTTCAAATATAAAAACAGAACTAAACAAAATTATGGAAAAAATTATGAAAGGATACAGGATTTCAGATAACATAAGCGGTAATGATGTTAACTCTGATTTTTCTTTAAATTTTAGTTCTTTATCTAACGATACAATAGAATATCCTTCGTTAATATATGATGGTCCTTTTTCTGATTCAACCTTAAAAAAGAGCATAAAGGGGTTAAAAAGTACCGAAATTAGTGAAAATGATGCCGAAAACTTAATTACAAAGATTTTTGATAATAAAATTACAAACTTAAACTTTTTAGGAGAAACCAATAGTAACTTTGTTACTTTTGACTTTGGCGTAAATACAGAAGACGGAAAAAATTACTTTATACAAATAACAAAGCAAGGTGGTTTTTTATTAACAATAAGTTCAAATGTTTTAAATGATAACTTAGGAAGTGTAAGTACTGAAGTTGTAAAAGATGATAATTCTAGTGAAGAAATTGAAATAACTGATGAAAACAATGTAGATGAAAGTAGTATAAATAAAACTGAAGAATCAAGTATAGTTAAAGTTGAAAGTATTAATAATTTAACAAGTGAAATTGAAAAAGCTATAGACACTGCTGAAAATTTTGCTAAAAAATTAGGTTTAAATGATATGAAATGTGTTTGGAGTGCTGCTTCAGAAGAAATTAGTTATATAAATTTAGCACCAGTTATTGACGATATAATAATGTACCCAGATTTAATAAAAGTTAAAGTTGATTTAAAAAATAATTCTTTAGTAGGGTGGGAAGCAACTTCATATGCTTATAATCACACTGAAAGAGATGATTTAATTCCACAATTATCAGAAGACGAAGCAAGAAAACTAGTTAGTTCAAATTTAGATGTAAATAGTCAAAAATTATGTGTTATTCCGTTAGATTATGTTGGCGAAACCTTAGCTTATGAATTTGCAGGAAAGTATAATGATTTTAATTATTATTTGTATATAGATGCTTACAATGGTAGCCAAGTAAGAATTTTAAAAGTTGTTCAAACTGATGAAGGCGAACTTGTTTTATAGTGAAATTTAAATTTTGAATTATTTTTTAAAAAAATATCAAAAAATATTTATTCCCCTTTACTTTTAAGTTTTTAGTGTGTATACTAAACACAAGTAAAGGGGATTTTTTTATGAATAACTACTTAGATGAATATTCAATGAGACAAGCAAGTATTTTTGAGTTAAGAAATATTGCTAGGGAAATGGGTGTAAATTCTCCAACTATTTATAAAAAAGAAGTTTTAATTGAAAAAATATTAAAAATAATTAATGGTGAAGAAAAACCACAAATGCCTAAGAGTAGGCAAGGTAGACCACCAAAAAATTTAAGTAATCATAAATATGTTCCAACAAATGTTGAAAATGTTGTAAGTTATAAAGATTTATTAAAAATTCAAGAATCTTCAACAGACGAAAATAAATATGATTTAAATATACCTAATACAAATGGATTCAGTTTTCTTGCAAGTCCTGGTTTTACATACGGAGTAGATAGTTCTAAAGAAAATAAAAATCCATTAAGTTTTGAAAAAGAAAAAGGTTATTTTTTACTTGTTGATAACGAATATGGTTATATTTTTGAAGAAGGTAGAACTTCAAATGTAGAAAATGTTATTTATGTTCCTGAAAATTATATTAACGCCTATAACATTAAATCGGGTGATTTAATTGAGTGTGGTACTAAAAAAGTAACATCAACAAACACAAAATATTTAGCTTCAGTAGACTCAGTAAATGGGTTAACAGAAATTAATCACGAACGATTAGATTTTGACAATATTAAAATTAAAAGAGATGAAGGCGTTCTTGTTCACTTTGATAAAGATAATTCAGGAAACTTAAATAGAATGGATTCAGTGTACACTGGCACAAGAAACGTGTTTTTAACTACTACATTACGCTTTTATTCAAATTTTGTAGATTCTTTTTATAATAAAGAAACAAAAGAAAAAGAAAATACAGTATTTGTAAATTTATGTTTAGATGCTTTGCCAGAAGATGTATCTTTATTTGAAAATAAACCTAATTTTGAAAATTTTTATACGCTTTTGGGTGATTCTGATAAACAAAACAATATAACAGTTAATTTAGCAGTTTCAAGAGTAAAAAGATTAGTTGAACTTAATAAAAATGTTGTATTTATTGTAAATGAAATTAGAAAAATTATTAAGCATCAAAATTTTACATTAGGATATAGCGCTGAAGAAATTAAAAACAATTCTTTAAATAATTGTTATTCTATATTAAGTTTGGCTAGAAAGACTGAACTTGATAACAGCGTAACAGTTTGTTCGCTTTTAAAAACTGAAGAAGAATCTAATTTTATAAATCTTTTAAAGAACGAACTAGATAATATGAACTGTAATTTTTATAATTGGATAAAAGATAAATTATATATTTATTAAAATTTAATAAAAAATAATGATTTTAGACGATTTGTAACAGAAAAAAAAGAAGTAGAAATTAAAAATTCTACTTCTTTTTTTATTATTATTTTGTATTATGTTATTTAATTTTCATCTTAGTTCTTAATTTTACAACTACGATAATTAAGATAACTACTGCAATAACTGCAACTACGATAATTATAATAGCAACAGCATTGAGTGGGTCTTTTTTATTTACCCTGAAGCTTGAAACAGTGTTTCCGTTCTTTGTTTGTACTTGAATAAAGTATGAATTTGATCTTGTAATTTCAAAACTCTTAGCGTTTGTATTAACAAAACTATTTTCATCAATAGTTATTGTAGTGTAATTGTAGAATGTTTTACTATCTGTATTGTAAGTTAATACTTTAATATAACATTCACCAAGTTGTTCATAAATTGTACTTGGGTTATATGAAACAACGATACTACCTGTTGTTGTTTCGCCTGGAGCTACGTTACATGATAATGTTGGAACATAGTTGTTAATTGAGAATGAGTAGGTAAGTGTATCGGTTGCTTTTTTACCATATTTCATAGTAATTGTATATAAACCGTTACCACTTAAACTTGAAGATGAAGAAATGAATAATGATAATACTTTTCCATCTGCATTTCTAAAGTTATCAGTAATATCTTCATTATTTCTTATAACCTTTAAAATTTCATAACCAGAAATTTCTATAAATTCATAAGCAAGTCTTGCTGAGTTGCTATTAATAATAGTGAAGTTATACATTACTGGGTTAAGACTACTTTTTTCTGAACCATATAAAGCTGTAATTTGAACGGTATATCTGCCTGATTCAGTAAATAAATATCTATAATCATCTTCTTTTGTATAACCGTTATATAAATTACCGTTTCTGGTTACAACCATATTTAAGTTAGAGTAATTTAAAATATATTCTTGATCAATTTGTAAAGACAATTTATTGTTAAATACACCATATTGAATTGGGTTATAATCTTTATCTTGATAGTTAATATGATAAATAACTGAGTCAATTAAATAAATAGTATAGAAATCTTGTGGAGCATAAGTGTTTGAAGCAAATTGATGTGTGTTACCAGCCAAGTCTTTAAATAACAAGTTATGTGTACCTGAACCAGTAATTGTTGTTGAAATATATTCTTTATTGTCTTTTACTGAGTGAGCAAAGCAATCTAAGGCTGTATATTCGGTTTCAACGCCGTATTTATCGCTAATATAAACATTGTTACCTTGGTTATACCAAGTTGTTGTAGCAGTATTTAATTTTCTCCAAATAAGAGTTATATCACTTTCTTTAATTTCTTTATTTGTTAATGTGTACTTAGTTGTGTTTTTGCTTAAAATTACAGAAACTGTACTATTTGAGAATTCATTTTCAAATGAGAAATCTTCAATTAAAAGTGAACTTGTTTTTGGAACTTTTGTTACAGCAAAGAATTCAATTCTAATTGGACCATCTAAGTTATAAACTAAATAGATTGTTGTCCAATAATTACCACCTACATTTGATGGGGTAGGGTTATCAGAATCGCTTGTCATTTTGTAAGCTTCTTGTAAAGTATTGTTGTTAAAACAGAATTCTACAATATTAAGTTCGATGTTGCTGTTATAAACAATCTCAGCATTTTCGATTGTGTAATAGTGTGGAATATTATTTAAACTTGCAATACCAACAGTTGTAGCATCAAAATAACCACCTTTATAACCTAATTGACTTTTTAATGATTGATAATCAGAAGTATTTAATTCGCCAGAAAGATTTAATTGAGTCATAGCAGAATAAATAACATCAATAATTGTTGTTGGGGTAGCATCAAGAGATGATTTTGCTAAATGGTTTTCACTAGTTGATGTTAAATCAAAAGTTTCTAAACTTGAAGGATTAATAAAATCATCATTAACAGTTACTGTGTAAAGTGGGAAATCACCAAATTGAATAACAAAGTAAATTTCTCTATAGTTACCAAGTTTGCTGTTTTTAAGTTGAAGTTTGTAATATCCTTCTTCGGTTATATTTTGACCTCTTGAAATAATTACACCATTTTTGTACTCACCATTTTGGTTTTTAGTATAAAGAATACCAGTTGAAACGAAGTTTGTATCGCTATCGTTTAATTCATCAAAATCACAATTTTTAATTTCGCCCCAATCAATATAAACAATAGAACTTGTTATTTGAGAAGAACTTTCTTCTAGGGTAGAAGTAACATCACCACCATAAGCGTTAGTTAATGTAATTTCTGGAAGGGCGTTATAAATTATAAATGTGAATGTTTTTTGAATTGAATTGTCTGTAATATCTCTATAAACTACTTCATAGTAAGTTTCGCCACCAACACGTTCATTAGCAGGAATATCTTTATAGTTATAGTTAGGTAATAATTCAAATGTTTTGCAATTGTAATTGCCTAATTTATCTGATAAAGATTCTCTAAGGCTATTGCCTGAAATAATTTCACCATTAACCCAAACAGAGTAGATGTTTGCTTCGTAAGTTACATTAATTTTACCACCACTATAATATATGTTATTTTCTGTATCATATTGGTAAGTTGAATATTCAAAGTTATATTCAGTATTAAAATCATTAATGTAATATTCGCCAACATAAATTATATAAGAATAAGAATTTTCTTTATTATAGTTATCTTGGTAAATTGCTTGGTAAATACCTTTGTTTAGGTTAGTAATTTTTTCAGGAACATTGTTTTTACCTGTTATGTTATATAAGTTTTGCCATACGTTACCTTGTAAAACATTTAATTTTAAACTTTCAAGGTATAATACAGATTTACTTGTATAAGCAGGGAATTTTAAGTTGTAAGAAACAGTACCTGTAGAAACATTAACAACTTCTTCAATAACTGGGGCAGCAAGTTTAGCTGTGCTTTCGTTAGTAATAATGTTAATGTATCTTGTAATGCTTGGGTAAGAAGCATTATATTTGCTTAATGTAATACTAAATCTTGAATCAAAATCGCATTGGAAGAACTCGTTTAAACTAGCAATTCTATCTTCTATAGTATTAAAACTATCAAAAGGAGTGAAGTTAATTGTTTGTGGATAAACAGCATCCATTGTTTCGTTTTTGATTGATAATTTACCCCAGCCAAATTTAGTTTCAAGTTCTGTTAACTCAAACATAAGTTTTGCTGTAATGTTATTATCTGAGTCGTTATCAACTTTTGAATAACCTTGTTCGTTGTAACCATCAATAAATAACAATAAGTAATTTGTAGCAGGGGTGTATTCAGTAAAGTAAACTGTATAGCATCTAAAGTTGCCTGCAAGGTCTTTTTCAATAATTTCAAAGAAACCTGTTGGAGTAGTATCATTAATTGCTCTTGCAATTAAATTATATAATGATTCGTTAGCGCTATAATCAATTTTATACCAGTTATAAGCTCCTACAGAGATAATATTGTTGCTTAAACCAACTTCTGTAAATCTTGGATAGTTAATTGAGAAAGCAGAGAAGTCTGTGTAATAAGCTTTATTTTGTTCATATACAGTATCAACCATATCAGGTGTAATACTAATGTATTGGTCTTCATAATTATTATAATTTCTTACATAGAAGTATGAAGCAGTATCAGCATTGTTATAAGTTAATCTATAAGAATTGCTTACACCAAATGTATATGAGAAAGCTGAAGGAGTATTTTCAAGATTAGCTACATTAAATTTTTCTTCTTTAAAATCGTTAATATTTGAAGAAGTGTAGTATTGTTGTAAAAAGTCTTCAGATTTTAACAAACTATCAATATTTGTAAATGGTTTTGTTCTATCAATAGTAAGTGTGTAAAGAGTATCTGCATAACTTTTACCATTATTATCTACATAAGTTTGATTTTGAGTAGAATCAGAAACATATGATAATGTTAAACTATAAACATATTCTTTGGTAATATCTACAGAAATAGTATAAGTATATCTATAGTAATTTTGATTATCATATACAGCAGGGGTTTCATCATCTTCAAAGAAAGCAACTTTAAAGTAAATAATAAATGAAGAATTTGCTATTGAAGAAAGGTCAACAAGTTGTTCTGCACTTGAAGCAACTGCAAAAAAGTTAATTTTCTTTAAATCAATACTAATTGTTGTTTTTGTTTTGTTATCAAGAACTTCAATATCAATTTGGTTTACTTTTGCGTTGTATGGTGTGATAGGGTCGCTCCAGGTTGCATAAACTTGGTTGTTATCTTTACCATTATCGTTAGCTTTTTTGATATTTGTTGCAAAATTGTTTGAAGCATCTTCATTTGTAATTAAAGTAGTTTCAAATTTATCTTTTTGATAATTATATGTAGAAGTATACATATTTGAGTAAGGTGCAGTGTGAGAAATTTCAAATGTGTAAATATAAGTAGTAGGGAATAGATTGTTTGCATCAGTAGTATTAACTGTTACATCACTATAACCAGTACCATCTTTTATTTCAATTCTGTATGTACCTTCTGCATTAAAGATTAAATAACCGTTAGGGTTTGCTTGAGAAACAAGTTTTGAACAAGTACATAAACCTGTTGTGTTGTCATAACCATCAATCTTATATTCAATCCATTCTGAGTAAATTGATCTTGCATAGAAAATGCTTATTTGTAATTTAGCAAAATTTAATTTGCTATATAAGTTATCATTAACAGCATTGTAGTAAGCAAAATATTTACTTAAAGGAATGTTGATTTTTACAGGAACTTTATTTGTATCTAATGAAAGTGTACCAGAAGATGTTAAGAAGAATTCTTTAAAATTCCATTCTTCATCAAGAGCATTACTTAATGTGATTGAAATTTTGTCACCAACTTCTCTTATATTTTCTTGACCATCTTCTCTTATCATATAAGTAGAAGTGATAATACCATTATGGTCAACATAAACAATGTATTTTCTTACTAAACTATCAAGTTCAAATAAGTTAATAAATTTATCATCTTCGTTTTTATAATAACTTCCACCTTCACCAACATATTCATAACTAGTTGGATCGTTTTCATCACCACCAATATAGTTGTGAGTTCCACCTTTATAAGTTCTGGTTAAAATATATTTACCAGCAACAGATTCGTTAGAAGGGCTGATGTTGATAGGATCTATCATATAAATACTTCTATCTTCATCAAGAACTTGTCCTGCAAGTAAATCTTCACCTTTCTTTGAAGCTGTTTTTGCAAATGGGTAAGCAGTAGCAGAAGAATTGCTATTACTATCATCTAAAACAAATTCGTAGAAATCATAAGTTAATGATTTTAATGTGTAGAATTCAGCAGTTTCATCAACAAGTTTATTGTATTCAAATTTTAAAACATTTAAGTTTGTTGCAGAATTTTTTCTAATCAAATGTTCATCATTGTCGCCTTCGTCATTTCCGTAAGCGTAGAATGTACCTTGAACCATATCAAAATTCATACAAATTTGTTTTAACATTTGTTTGCCGTTTATATTTGTAATGGTGAAATCATAATAAGCTTCGTCATAGAAGTTATATTTGCTTTTTCCAGAACCATCATTTTTTGTGAAAATTTTTGCTTTGTAAATTTCGGTAACAACGCCTGTTGTAACTGGTTCTAAAACTTGTTCAGTTTCAAGGTCAACAGCAGTAGGTTCTTTTCTATATTCTAACAATGTATTTTTAAGTGTTAAGTAACTTCCTGTTGGGGCAGAACCTATTAAACTTTCAAAAGTTGTATTTTTGATGTAGTTTGTAAGGTTATTTAATACATCAGCATAGAACATAAATGTAATAGGTGGTTTTGTTGTTTTAAGTTTGCCATTGTCACTTAAGTCATAAGCTCTTGTAAAGCTTGTGTCTTCAAATTCAATTTTTATATCTTCTGACATATCAGGCATTCTTAAAGCTTTGTGAGAACCAAAGTAAATTGTTGTATCTTCATTTACATAGTTTGCTGGGTTTTTAACTGGGTCAAAAGTATTAATCCAATTTGAATTTTCTTCACTGCCGTCCCATTTTCCTTGTAAAGATGTTGAAAGGGAAGTATCAATTAAAACAATTCTAGTAAAGAAGTTTCCAGCTTCATCAAAAACATAGAAGTAATAAATACCATCTTTGTTAAAATAGTTTGTAGGTTGTAAGAATTGACCAGAAGAGCCATCACTCTTAATGTGTACGCTATTTTGATAGTTATCAATAGCACTACTTAATGTTGAGAATTTTAAACCATTTGTAAGCCAGTATTCGTTATTAAGTGTTTTGAATAAAGAAGATTCTGCATAAGAAGTATCTTCAGTTGTTTCCATATAATAAACAAAACTGCTTGAACTTGCACCACTTGGTTTTTCTTTCCAACTTAAAGTGAAAGCACAGTTAGAAACAAATAAATCATATTTTAAATATTCGCTAGAACTTGAATTTAAAAGTGAAGAAGAAAGGGTAGTAGCACTTTTTACATAGTTAGTACCATTAAGCACAGCTTTATTAAGTACAACATTTGTAAAATCAGTTTTATCAATTACAAAAGAGTGTGTTTTAGGTACGTTTGAAATAACACTTCTAATTGTTACTTTGTAATAACCACTAGTATTAAAAGTAAAGTTATTTGCTTGAGCAGTTACATAGTAAACATAATTTTTGTTATTGATAGTATATTCAAAATTGTCTTGATTATCTTTCTTTAAAGTTAAAGTACCAGTAGAACTTATTTCGTCACGTTTAAATGTTGATGAATAAGCAAATGTTACTTGAACAGGAGCAAAGAATGTATTTGGTTTTTCTTCTAAATTAACCCTTACATCTTTGTTTGTAAAGTAATCAAAATCATAAGCCAAATCATCTTCAACTGCTTGAATGTAAAGATTTTGAACTGTATTGTTTACTTCAAAAACAACATATTGAAAACCACTAATTGTACGATATTCAATATTTGAGTTTTCACCAATAGCAACAGGAATAGATAATTGATAATCAAGTTTCATAATTCTAATTCCGTCACCAGAAATAGAAGAACCTTGAAGATATGTTCTTGAATTTGAAATTATTTCTGCATCAATACTGTTTGCAAGGTTAGTTTTTGTATTTGGGTCAGAAGATTCATCAATAATATCATTGAATTTATCTAAAATTTCTTGCTCTGATGTTGTTTTGTAATCATACATTAAGAAAGAAGAAGAGTAGTTAGGCATTAAATTACCAAAACTGTGAAATCTTAATGGAGCTTGGTCTGTAATAGCAATATAGTCAGGAATATCAATCATATATCCAGTATCGTTACCAATAGAATTACCTACAGTTGCAGAGTTGTATGAAATAAAGTTTGTGTGAGTAACATCATTTTTTAATGTAACGTCTTGTAAATATGTGCTAGAATTTGGGTTTTGATCATAGTATTTTAATTCGTAACCAAATAAAACCATTTTTTGATTTGATATTTTTTCTGGGATATTATCAAATAAAAGTTTATCTACTACAGTATAAGTAGTTGCGTTTTGAATTAAGAAATCTAAATCAAAAGAGTATGTACCTTGGAAAGTGGTATTTAACTTATTTGGTATGATAAATTTTTCTGCAAAGTCTGTTACATCAAATTTAGCAACGTAATAGTTAGTACCTTGTTTATAGGTGTTAATTGTATAAGTTTTTTCACTATCTTTTAAACCTACAACAACGCTACCAGTTTTTGTTCCGTCAGGGTAGTTGTTGTTTAAAATTCTGTCTGGAGTGTAATCATAAACAAAATTTTTATATCTAAAAATGTGGTTTGTGTAACCTGAAGTATATGTAAAACTAAAACCAAATTTTGTAGCATCTATTTTTACAATAGGTGTTTTTTCATAGTTATAGTTAAATAATTCGTAGTTTGTATCTTTAGCATCAATGAAAAATGTGTCTGTGTTTTCAAAAACAAATGGAGAAGTAGCATCAACATCAATGTAATCTCTATAATCAAGAATATAGAAAGAAATTGTAAATACGCATTTGTTAGAAACATTAGCAACATTATCTTTATAACTGTATTCAATTTTAAATTCGTATAAACCAGTTCTAAAAGATGTTTTATTATCAACACCATTACCACCAAGATAATCAACAGCATTAATCATAGGGCATCTAGCAGTATTGTCTGGATCGGTAAGAGCTTGTAAGTTAACAGAAAAAACAACACTAGTATCATCTGTAGTAGCGTTTGAAGAATCTCTTTCAACAGCAATAGTTGTTCCGTTTACTTTAGCATCAATATTTACAAAACCTGCAGAGTTAGGAATAGTGTTTGCACCAGCAACTTTGCCATCGCTATCATTAAATTTAAAAACAACAGAAGTATTATAAAGTTCAGTGTCATGTTCTTTTGAAGAAGACAACAAAAAATATGGACGAGAAGACTCTTCCATTACGTAATGGTATATACTT
>JAFWWV010000165.1 GCA_017523305.1 Clostridia bacterium | reverse complement strand
CTCTACTTATACTAATGGTTATTTTTATCAATGTAGATTTGATGGAACTAACTATGAATGGATTCAAAAGAATGTTCAACCTAGTAGTGGTGGTACAGGTGGAGATGGTGTAGTAGATGGTTATTATAATTCTGCCGACCATTTATTCTATGAAGAAAGTACATTTATTAATCCAATAACAGGAGATGATAATACTCTCTATGTTTCTCTTGATACTAATTTACTTTATAGATATAACGGACTTATATTTATTAGAGTAGATGAAAGTTCAAGTGGTGAAGATGATGTTATAAACGGATATTATAACACTACAGATGGTAAGTTTTATGAAGATTCTACTTACACAACAGAAATAGTAGGACAAACAGGTAAAATATATATTTCAATAGATACAAACATCCAATATCGTTGGGATAATCTTTCTTTGCCTAATAAGTTTGTTACTATAAGTAGTTCTATTGCGGTGGATAGCCAATTGTCTACTACATCTGAAAATCCTGTTCAGAACAAAGTAATTACAGTTCCATTAGAAGCATTGCAAGGTTCTGTCCTTACTAAAATGCAAAAAATATTATCTGCACAACAGGATAATTTTGCAGTATTTGATAATGGTGGACAAGTAGTAGACAGTAATATATCTAAAGATATAGTTCCTAGTAATGCTAGTTCAAGTAATCAACTTGCTACTAAAAACGATATAAAAACTTATACGGGTAATAATGGTGTTGATATTGATAGTAATAATAATATTACTCTTGATATAAGTTATCTTACGGCAAGTAGAGTTGGTTATATACCTAGTATAGAAAAAGGCTCTAATAATGGTGTTGCTGAACTTGATAATGCAGGAAAAGTACCTAGCGCACAATTACCTAGTTATGTTGATGATGTAATAGAGGCTTACAAGAATGGAAATAATTTTTATACAGATTCAGCACATACACAACTTATAACACCCGAAAGTAGTAAAATTTATGTAGATTTAACTACTGATACTACTTGGCGTTGGGGTGGAACGGTTTATGTTCAAATAAATGAAGGTCTTACTCTTGGCGAAACAAGTTCAACTGCTTACCGTGGTGACAGAGGTAAGATTGCTTATGACCATTCACAATTAACAAGTGGTAATCCACATAATGTTACTGCTACAGATGTTGGTCTTGGTAATGTTGCAAATACAGGTGATAGTGATACCCCTGTTAGTGGTGGAACAACTAAATTCACAACAGGTGGTGCTTATACAGAACTCAATAAAAAGGCTGATAAAGTTACTAGTGCTACCAATGGACATTTAGCAGGTCTTGACAGTAATGGCAATTTAACTGATAGTGGTGTTGTAGCAAATAATGTTATTGAAAAAGTTACCACGGCTACAGGATTATTAAAAGATGATGGTACAGTAGATACTACAAATTATGCCCCATCTAATAAGGCTTATCTTACTGATGATACCATTGAAAACACCATAGATAATGCTGATTATTTTCCATTTTATGATAGTAGTGCAAATACTAAGAAAAAAACTCTATGGAGCAATATTAAAGAAAAATTAACTTTACAATGGGGAAATCCATACACATAATATAATTTTATAAAAGGTAAATTATTGAAATATATATTTTACCTTTTATAGTACATAGGAGATTATAAAATATGAAAGTTTCTAGAGATTATCTTACAGGTGCAGAACTTAATTATATTGTTAATGCAATGATTGAAAAAGATTCTGCGGTTGAAAGAGAAATTGTTAAAGTTGCTTTGG
>JAFWWV010000164.1 GCA_017523305.1 Clostridia bacterium | reverse complement strand
TGTGACAATACATCTTTAAAAGCAGGAAACTTAATTATAAACAACTTAAAATCTATTGCTACAAGTTTTACGCCTACAACAGATTTGTTTGATGATGGTAGTGAAATATCTTTTGTTTCATACTTTTTTGGTATGAAGGTTGAAAAGAAAGAAGAAAAAGTAGATTTTTATTATCCTACTCAAATGCAAAACATTTCAAGTAGTGAAGAATATTTTGTATATAGTTTTGATGGAATTTTAAAAAGTGTTGCTAAAGGAGAAGTGTGTTCAGTTGGTTACACTAAAGATAACGAAAAGTATGTTGAAATTGAACACAGTAATGGCTATATTTCAAGATATGTTGGATTAGAAACGGTTGGCGTGAGTGTTGGTGAAAAAGTAAAAGCAAAAAATGCAATAGGTATGATTTCAAGTAAAGAAAAAGTTAAAGTTTATATCCATAAAAATGGAAATATTGTAAAAATAAGCGATATTAAATGGAAAAAATAAAAGTAAAGATTCATCCTACCTTTATTGTTTTTGCGTGTTTACTAATTTATTTTGGACAATCTATTTTGTTTTTTAATTACTTAATTGTAATGTTTGTTCACGAGTTTGCTCATGCTTTTGTAGCAAAAAGATTGGGTTATAATATAAAAAACATAAAATTAATACCGTTTGGTATTTCTTTGAATATGAATGCCGATAACTTAATGCCTAAAGACGAAATAAAAATAGCTCTGGCTGGTCCTATTGTTAATTTATTTTTATCGTTAGTAACAATATCAATTTGGTGGCTGTTTCCAGAAAGTTATAATTATTCTTACATTTTTTGTTACGCAAATTTTGTAACAGCAATTTTTAATTTAATTCCAGCCTTTCCACTAGATGGTGGTAGGGTGTTATTATCTTTATTAAAGCAAAAGTATTCTTTAAAAAATTCTATAAAATTTTGTAAAATAATTAATGTAGTTATTTCTGTTTTGCTATTATTTTTATTTTTTTGGTCTTGTTTTATATCAATTAATTTTACTTATTTATTTGTAATTTTTTGTGTTTTAAGTGGTGTTTTAGATAATAATAAAATGCAAAATTATACGTTAATTAATTATGGTGTTTTAAAAAAAATAGGTAGAGTAGTTAAATTAAAACAAATTGTAATTTCTCAAAACGAACCATTGTACAGAGTTTGCAAATATATAGATAATTTTTCGTATTTATCAATTTCAGTATTAAATGAAGATAAAAACATTATTTTTGTTTTTACAGAAAGTGATTTTTTAAAGTTGTTTGAAAAATATAATGCTAGTACTCCTTTTAAATATGTAGTAAAAATGCAAAAATACGCTTAAAGGCACATTTTACCCTAAAAAGTATTAAATTTTAAAAACAAATTAGTTAATTTTATTTCACAAATTATAAAAAAAAGTTTAAAATTTTATTATAAGATAATTTTTTTTACACAAAAGGAAAAATATTAACTATGAAATATGTAAGAAATATTGATGATTTAAAAAGATATACTTTTGAGTTTTTTGATTCATTCCTTCCACAACACCTTTCCGACCAAATGGTCAATTATTTTTTACTTGATTTAGGCGATAAAAACATTTTAATACCAACCGTTCTACAATATGTAAAAGATAAAAAATTAAATGAAAATGATGTTGCAGAATATGGCGAAGCTATTTTGCAATTAAATGATTATAAAGTTCTTCTTAAAAAATTTATTGAACTTTTATTAAAAGCAGAGTGTTTTGAACAAATCTGTGCTTTTTTAAATAGAATATTTTTACAACAAATAGGTGATGCAAAATATAAGAGCACACGTAAATCATATTCTATAAACGAAAGATATTTTGACAGATTTGTTGAAATAACAATTTATTGCAATATTGATAAAGAATTATATGTTCCATTTTTCTTAGCAATTTTTAATGCTGAAGCAAAATCAAGAATGTTTGATTATAAGGAGCCACTTAAAGAATATTTAGATATATTCCTAAAAGAAGGCGATGATGAAAACTTTATTTCACAATTACTATCAAGTGATAATAAAAATGGTTTAAGCGAATATGCAAATAAATCAACATTAAAAACATTAAACGCTTTATTGCATGGTTATGTAAACGGAGAAATAACAAATTCAGCGATGGTTCGTAAGGCTTTAATAAAACATACTCAAGAAGGTTTTAATATTATTGAAACTTTACTTCAAAATGATGAAGAAGATGTTAGATATAAAGCAACTCAACTATTGTTATTAATTAGAGAAGATCGAAGGGTAAAAGATAGACTTAGATATTTGTACGAAAATACTACCGACTCAAAAATAAAATCTTTACTTGAAAAAGAATGTAATTTCAACGCTTTAATTAAATTTGGTTCAGAAGGTGAATTTGTTGCTTATGTCGATAAAACAGTTACTCAAATTCAAGAAAGATTATATGGTGCAAGACTAAAAAGATATTATGAAAGAAATAATCTTATCAATGCTGGTATTAATGGTAAAATTTTAACTTTTGTTATGAATACTTTTAAAAGCAGGGATACAGATTCTCAATTTATATATCTAAAAGAGTTTTTTAGATTTGTTGATACTCAAACACTATCATCTTTAAGTAAAGTAGTTTACGACGTGGCTGTTTATCGTCAAAGACTTCTTAGCAGTAAATGGGCTTTAAGATTAATTGCTATGTTTGCTAATAAAGATTTGCTTATATATATGATAAAAGATTTAAGAAATTGGTTCTTGGAAAAGAAAACAGTTTCTATGGGCAAATACTTTTTAGATTTACTTGCAGAGTGTGGTAGAGAAGAACTTATTGATATTTGCAAAGGTTTATTACTTGCAAACTTAGATAAAAAACAACTTAAGTTTATTGAAGAAAAATTAAATCAATTTTCAAAAGTAAATAAACAAAATCTTGAAGAAGTAAAAGATAAGTTAACAGAAGATTTTGGTTTTAATAGTAAAGGTGAAAAGTTTATTGAACTTGATAACAGAACCTTAAAAGTTCAAATTAATATGGATTGTTCATTATCTTTAATTAATGTTAAAACAGGTAAACCAGCAAGAATTAAAGATGATACTACATATTTAGATTGCAACTTAAGAAAATATTTAAAAACTTTAGAAAAAGAAATTAAAAAACAAAAGAAAAGATTATATTCTGCATTTTTAGAGTTTAGAAATTATGATGTTAAAACTTTTGAAGAGTGTATTTTATCAAACAACTTATTAAACTGCCTTGCACAAGGACTTATTTGGGCTAGATACAAAAAAGATAAGTTTGCACAAGCTTGTTTAATTGAAGATGGTAAATTAATTCATTTGTTTGGCCATATGGTTTATGAAAATTTTGAAGACTATACAATAGCTCTTTTGCAACCAGTTGATTGCCAAGAAAATAAAGACAAGTTAAAAGAAATGCTACGTGGAAAACCTATGTTGTTTGATCAAATTGATTTTCCAGCCTTTGATGTTAATCAATTAACTCAAAACTCAAATTCAGTAGATATTTTAAACGGTGTATTTTGTAATGCTCAATTATTTATAACTAGATTACAAAAATTAAAATACAAAGTTAACGATTTAAATGCTAAGGGCGAATATACAACTCTTGTAAAAGAAAATAAAAATTTAAATTTAGTTATTTCAGTTGAATTTGATAAAGTTATTTTAGGTCACGAAAATTGCAGTACAACACTTTCAAAAATAAGATTTTATGAATTAAATAAACAAACCAAAACTGGAAAAGTTTATAATTTAAATAAAACCGAAGCTTGCATTATAAAAGATATTAATCCACGTATATTAAGCAATGAACTTGCACTTGTTCATTTGGCTTGCAAAAATTAAAAGGGGATTAAAAAATGGGCGATAAACAAAAGAAATTAAGAAGTTTTAAAATAAATTTGAACGATGATAACATTTATGATGATTATTGCGTTGATGAAGCTAGGGAAGTAATTTTACAAGATAGTTTATTTTCTAGACTTAAAAATTTAGCTGAATTAACTCCTGTGAATCAAAACATATGCTTTAATTTGGTTAAAGAATATAAACAAGTAGATATTAATAAAAAAGAGTTTGAAGAGGCTTATACAAACACAATTAAAACTAAAAAAATTATTAATAAACACGAAGTTAATAGATGTTTACTCTCAGGTCTTTCATTTTTATTTGTAGCCTTAATCTTAATATTTTTTGATGTGTATGTAGCATCTTATCAAGGCAAAATAATAGCTTATCTTGTTGAAGTAGCAGCGTGGGTGTTTGCTTGGGTAGCTGTTGAAGTTTTAGGAATACACCTTTTACAACTTTTAATTGAGCGAAATAAGTTAAAAAGAATGCTGAAAGCCAAAATTAAAATGGAGAATTAAAGTAAATAAAAAAAGATAGATAAGTTAAAAAACTTTCTATCTTTTTTCTTTTTAATTGTTTTCTTCATATTTCAGTGCTTCTTTTCGTTTTTTATTGTTATTCTTTTTTACTTGTTTTTTCTTAGGGTTATCGTCGTTACCATAATAATCTAAAGAACTCTTTTCAACTTCATCTTTTTGTTTTTCTGATTCTATTAAAATATATGGTTTTAGTTTTTCTATATTTCTTTCTTCTAAACTCAAAACAGTTTTTCCAAGATTATATAATTCTTTTTTGCACCTTTTACTATCGGCTAAAACTCCCATTAAATCTAAAACGCCCATTGTAGAACCAATTATGTTAATACTTGCAATTTTTCTGTTAGATTTATCCATCATTGTTGCCATATTAACATTAATCCACATTTTTGCTTTTTGAAAAAAAGAGTTGTCGCTTAACTCAATTTCATAAACTTTTGCTAAGTCTTCACAACTTTCGCTAAGTTCGTCATAGTCTTTAAATTGGGCTTTTAATTCTCGTTTTAGTTTACTATCTTGTATTTTATCAAGTACATTATTAATTGATTGTTTTGCTGTTTGCAAGTTCTTAAAAATAGCTATCATAAGGTCGCTATTCATTTCTTTTTGTGATTTTGGCATAAGATTTTTCTCCTATACCTAGTTTGTTAATTCTTTTAAATTTTATACATATATTTTTGGTTATTTTTAACATTGCACATTGTAAGAATATGTGCTAAAATTAGTACAATAAAAAATGTGGGTAGGAGATGTTTTAATGAGTTTTATTGAAAAATTTTTTAAAAAGAAAGAACCAAAGCCATCAAGTTTAGAAATGGTAAAACCTTTATTTCAAAGTTATTTAATAAGTTCTGCTGCAAATTATCAATCACTAGGACTTAATTGCTTAGAATCAGGTTTTACTTCAATTGCTGTTGAGCAACCTGTGACTTTTTTTGAATATTGTAAAGATTTTTATGACCAAATTGTATTTTCACAAAGTGAAAACCTTGATTTAATTAACTTAATGAATGGTAGAAATAACGCAGAAAGTTTTCAATTGCGCTCAGCTTACAATATTTTATCAAATAACTTTTCAAATCCTAATTTTCAATATTTATGTGGTTGCGTTTCAGCTGTATATGAAAGTGCTCTTGCAACTTCAAACAAATCAATGCTTAGTGCTTATGCAACAGGTAAAGATACAACTGCAGCAGAGTTAAGAACTCCAGTTGTTGAAGAACTTCAAAATAATTATTCACAAAAAGGTTTAGAATCTTTTACAAGAGATGGTTTTGCAAGAAAAACACTTCCTTCATATGACCAACCAAGCATATTAAGAGATACAACTGTTAACGCAAGAGAAACTGTTTCAGAAGTTTTAGAAGAACCATATGGCCAATTTATTGTAAAAGAATTAACATCAAACCCAACTAGTGAGTTTTATAATAAACAAGAAACTGATATTGTTGATATTTCTTTAAGCATAATTAGAGAAGGAACATTTTCAGCTCAAAATATGATAGAAAACTATAATAGAACAGATTTTATGCTTCCAACAAATCCTACACAAGCATAGTAGGGGAACGATAATATATATATAATAATAAAAATAACACATTTAAAACTTGAAAAATACTTTTTAACTGTTGACAAGTCTTTGATAATGTGTTATTTTTGTTTTAACCGCTTAAATTGGGTAAATTGTGAAAAGAAGCACCTTTATAAAAGGAAAGCCACCTTTGTTTAGCGAGTCTGGAGGTAAGGAGGAAAGATTATGTACGCAGTTATTTGCAGTGGTGGAAAACAATATAAAGTTACTGAAGGTCAAAGCATTGACGTTGAAAAACTTAACAACGCTATTGGCGAAAAAGTTAACTTTGATGTTTTATTAGTGTCAGATGACAAAACAGTTAAAACTGGTAACCCTGTTTTAAAAGACGTTAAATGTGAAGCTGAAGTTATTGCTCATGGTAAAGACAGCAAAATTGTTGTTTTTAAATACAAAGCAAAAAAGAATGAAAGAAAAAAACAAGGTCATAGACAACCATTTACAAGAGTAAAAATTTTAACAATTAAATAGGTTTTAAATAAATGACAAATGTTTGTATAACAAAAAAAAATGGAGAAATAGTAAAAGTTGTTTGTGATGGCCATACCAATTATGGTGTAAGTGGCGAAGACATTGTTTGCGCAGCTCTTTCAAGTATTGTTCAAACAGCAGTTTTAGGAGTACTTACTGTTGCAGGTGTTAACCTTGACTTGCAAAGAAACGAAGATAGGGGTTATTTATCTTTTGAAGTACCAAACAACATTTCTCAAACTCAAAGACATGATGTAAGTGTCATCTTAAACACAATGCTATGTGGTATTAGTGATTTAAGAGAAGGTTATTCTGATTTTGTAGAATTGGAGGTTAAGTAGATATGTTTATTATATTGCAATTGTTCGCTCATAAAAAGGGCGGTGGTAGCACTAAAAACGGTCGTGACAGTCAAGCAAAAAGACTTGGTGTTAAAAGAAGCGATGGTCAAAGTGTTTTAGCTGGTAACATTTTAGTTCGTCAAAGAGGAACAAAATTCTATCCTGGCGAAAATGTTGGCTTAGGCAAAGATTATACATTGTTTGCATTAACAGATGGTGTTGTAAAATTTGAAACAAAACGCGGCACAAGAAAATATGTTAGCATTGTAGAACCAAAACCAGCAAAAAAGAAATAATTTAAAAAATAAAATACAGTCTTAATTAAAAGACTGTATTTTTTTTTATTTATCACTTACCATATTTTTCTTAAATGCAATAATAGTCAATATTATGCTAGAAATCATAAATAGACCTATAGCAATTAAACCCAAGCCAGCAATATTATTAAAAGAATAAGTAATTCCTAATGCATTTTTTGAATTTGTGATTATTCTACCAATGTAAACTGATGGGTAAAATGGTAAAAATCTGCAAAAAGTTTCAAAACCACCCATTGTTTCAATCGGCATCCAACAACCACCAAGAATTCCAGCTAAACTTATAAACACAGAACAAATACCTGGTGCTGATTTGTCATTAAATATAGTTCCAAATAATATTCCTAAAAAGATATTTGTAATAAGCATTGGTAATTGAGCAATAATTAAAAACAAAATATTTCCAATTGATATAAATCCTACATTGGATATTAGAGAAATTATAAACCCAGTAATAACACAAACTAATGTTTGTAATAATCCAATAAATAAGCCAACAAGGGAATATCCCAATATAAAATGATAAGATTTCATTGGAGAAGAATATAATCTTTTTAAGAAAAATGTTTGTTTATCTTTTGATACAATAATAGCAAGAGTTAACATAACAAAAGAATAAGAAAATACAATAATTCCAGGAAGTA
>JAFWWV010000163.1 GCA_017523305.1 Clostridia bacterium | reverse complement strand
TAGTAATGCTAGTATGAAATACTTTGATGACAACAAAGCATATTGTTTTGGCTGCGGTGCTTGTTATGATTTGGTAGGGGCAATTTCAGTTATTGAAGGATTAGATAGAAAAAGTGCTTTTAAAAAGGCAAAAGAATACTATTATTCTGGAAGAACTGAAATAAGAAAAAACAATCTAGTCAAGGCAAGTACCGAACAAAAGCCAAAGGTAAAAAAAGATTACGAAAAGGCTTATTATATGTGGAATCAAAACTATAGAAATAGTTCTGAAGCAAAAAAATATATTAAAGAACGTGGCATTAGTGAACAAACAGCAAAGAGATTTAATATAGGATATAACGAATTTAATTTTGGTGATTACACATTTAAAGCTATTGTTATTCCAATAAGTAATCATTGCTTTTCGGCAAGAAATATATCTCATACTGACGAGTTGAGATATTATAAACCAAGAGGAAGTCAAACTGAAATATTTAATAAGGAAGCTCTTTCAAACGATATACCATATTGTATTATTACTGAAGGCGAATTTGACTGTTTAAGTTTTGAAACTCTTGGATTAAATGCAATCGCTTTAAGTAGTGCAAACAACTACAATAAACTAATAGAATTAGAGAAAAATCTTGATAAAAGATATGTTCTTGCACTTGATAATGATAATGCAGGAGAAGTCGTAAAAAACTCATTAATAGAATATTTTAAGAGAGAAAATATTAAATTCGCTGTATTTGATAATTGTGGATTTAAGGACGCAAACAAGGCACTTGTTGAAAATAAAAAAGAGTTTGCAAATAGTATATATAGTGTATTAGAACAATTTGATATTAAAGTTAAAAGAATACAAGATTTTGAAATGTGAGGAATAGAAAATGCACCAAACAACAATTTTTGATATGTTAGGTGCAGAGTACGACAAATACAAAACAAAAGAAAGTGATGACTGGTGTTGGCAGAAGAAAGATTATCCACAAAGTAATGGTTTGAAAGTATTTAGTTGTTTTGCTTGTGGTGGTGGTTCAACAATGGGCTACAAACTAGCAGGATATGATGTAATCGGTGATTTAGAAATAGATAAACGAATGAACAAAATATATCTTGCTAACCACAATCCAAAACTTAATTACGTAATGGATATAAGGGATTTTAATCTTATTCCTAACACAGAATTACCAAAAGAATTGTTTGAATTAGATATTTTAGATGGAAGTCCACCATGTACAACCTTTTCTATGGCAGGCAAGAGAGAAAAAACTTGGGGAAAGAAAAAGAAGTTTAGAGAAGGTCAAAAAGAACAAACACTTGATGATTTATCATTTGTCTTTATTGAAACTGTTAATAAACTTCAACCAAAGTTTGTAGTTATGGAAAATGTTGAAGGATTAATGAAAGGAAATGCTTGGAGATATGTCCAAGAAATATATAAGCATTTTCACAACATTGGATACAAAGTTCATCATTGGCTTTTAAAAGGTGAACAAATGGGGGTTCCGCAACGAAGGCATAGAGTATTTTTTATCGCAACTAGATTACAAGATGTAGAAATTGAGAAATTAGATATGTCTTTTGTTTACAAACCAATTGAGTTTGCTCAAATTAAAAGTCAAGATGGATTTCGTGTCATTGATAGTAGTGGATTGTTAGAACTAATTAAACATGCTAGATATGGTGATAGAAACCTAGAGAACGCTTGCTATAAGGTTAGAGGCAAGAGTTCTTTTTTTAACTACTGTTTTGTATATGACGACCAAGTTGCACCTACTTTAACTGCACATTGTAACAATATTAGGTGGGATATGAAATCGTTCTTATCCAAAAAAGATATTGTATCAATGTCAACTTTTCCGCAAGATTTTAATTTTCTAACTGAAAATGTAGATAGCATTTCTTATGTTTGCGGAATGTCGGTACCACCGATAATGATTAAGAGAATAGCAGAAAAATTAAAACCAATTTTAATTAAGGAGAAACAAAATGATAATTGCTGATGTAGTAATTGAAAAAATGAGAAATGAGTTAAAAGAAGAATTTAAAGATGAATTATTCAGATTAAAAAATGTTGGCAAGACAGATGGTCCTGCTCACGAATTTGACCTATTTATGAAAGCTCAAATCGTTCAATTCTTTACTATTAATAAAGAAATTATTAGTGAAGATATAATTAAACAGTTGCTTGATGAAGAAAAACCATTAACAAGTCTTTTGGGTATTTTCCAAGATTATGTATCAATGGATTCTTTGTTATATCAAGTATTTGAAGATTTCTTCCTTTATGACGGTGAAAATATTCAGGATTTCAGAGAACAGTTCTTCTTTGATGAAGATTACGAAGATGAGGAAGAAGATGAAGAAACTGAAGAAGATGAAGAAAAAGAGGAAATTGAAGCATTACAAGAAGTTCTAAAGGAAAAACCAGAACATATACCGGTTATTATGAGTTTGTGTGATGAAGATGATGGCTGTGAAGATAGTGAAGAATTTCAATCTGATGAAGATGAAGGTCTAATTCACGACAATGAGGATTGTTAAATGAAATGAAAGAAATTTCATACAAAAGAAAATTGTTAAAAGAACTAAAGCAATATAAAGATGAAGTAGGGTTTGATAATGAACAAAACTATTCAAAACTCTATAATCTATGTGTTGATTGTGATAATGAATATGGAGAACCATATTTGACTGACCACATAAGAGAAAGTGATTTAGTTGATGATGACGATGTAAAATATTTAATGGAAAAAATAGGAAATGACATAGATAGAATGAGATGTTTTATCGGCGATACAACATCAGATACTGTATATCGTTTAGATGGCTATGGAAATCTAGATAATGTCGCTAGATGTGATTTTTTGGATTTAGCTGATGAACTAATTGATATGTTGAAAGAAAATATCAAATCCTTACAGGAATCAGAACTTTAAATTCGTTTTCGTTCTAAAATGACAATTTTAACTATATATTATTACAGGTAATAAGTGCAACCAATAGCACCTTAACCTAATATTAAAAAGGCAAAAAAAATAGGATATGAAATCCTATTTAGAAAGTTTAGCTATTGAATTTATTAGTTTATTAAATTCTTCATCATTGAGATATTTATCAATGAAATTTTTAAAATCTTGGTTGGTTTGATATTTAACAAGTAAATTGTTTTCATCAGAAGTTAGCATAGATGATAAATCTAATCCTAATAGGGTAGGAATAGATATATTCATTACTTGCGCTATTTTTGGAAGTAAGGAAAGTTCTGGAGCACATATACCATTACGCCAACGATTAACAGAAGAATCGGTTACACCAAATTCTTTTGCGAAGGCTCTAGTTGTATATTCTTTATGAGTGGACAACCATTCGTTGATACACTTGCAGATGTTTTCTTTTAAATCCATATAACCAATCCTTTTAGTAAATTTGATAATAAAAGTATATACAAAAAAGGATAATAAGTCAATCAAACCAACTATAATAGTTGAAAATTTAAAATAATCAATCGTAAATAGTTGACTTTTATGATAAAACCAACTATAATAGTTGACATAAAGACATAAATTGACTATTTACGCATATCAATAGCAAACTTCCTTTGCCGAAAGGAGACAAATGGAAGAAAACAAATCAAAAGAACCAAATGTCAGAGTTTATGTCGAAAACGGTTGCACATTTAAAGTTAAACGAGAGTTTGAAAAAGGTGGAACCACAGTACTAGAACAAGTAATCTCTTTATTACTTGATATTATGGAAAAAAGAGAAAAAGAACTAACAGATAAAGCCTAATTGCTTGAAATATATTTCATAAGAAAGGAGGTGAGAGTTTGGATAATTGTATTTTACGCGCTGCTGTTTATTGTAGATTATCAAGAGAAGATGATGATGACAAAGATGAGAGCCAATCAATACAATATCAAAAAGAAGTTTTAACTGAATATGTTCAAAAACAAGGTTGGATTCTTGTTGATACTTATGATGACGATGGATATTCTGGAACCAATTTTGATAGACCAAACTTTCAACGACTTTTAAATGATATAGAGTTAGGCAGAATTGATATTGTAATTACTAAAGACTTATCAAGATTAGGTAGAAATTACATTCAGACAGGTTACTATACTGAAGATTATTTTCCTAATCATAATGTTAGATATATTGCCTTAAATGATAATTTTGATACATCTAATGAAGATGGAAATGAATTTGCACCTTTCAGAAATATTATAAATGAATGGTATGCAAGAGATATTTCTAAAAAAGTAAGATTTACATTAGATAATATGGCAAAAAATGGTGAACCAAGAAATACGGTGTTTCCAATTTTCGGTTACACCTATAATAGTGCATTTGAAAGAATACCAGATAGTGAAACCGCGCCAATAGTTCAGCTTATATATAGAAAATATGTTGAATGGGGTTCATCAGTAAAAGTTGCTAGATATTTAAAAGAACAAAAAATAAAGATACCTAGATACTATAATGCTATTAAATATAATTATAATAAAAAGAAAGTATTAGAAATGTCTGAAGATGAACTTACCAATTGGCGACCTGATGGAATTAGAGAAATAATAGAAAGAGAAGAATATCTTGGTGTTTATAAAACATCTCAATCTAAATCAAAGAGTTACAAAAACAAAAAGAGAAGTGATAACAAAGATTGTTATATTTTTAAAGATAGATATGAACCTTTAATTGATAAAGAAACTTGGGAAATTGCAAATAAGATTAGAACAAGAACAAGGTCCGGTTCAATTCCAATGGAAGAAAATATCTTTAAAGGACTTATATTTTGTGCTGATTGTGGGCATTTGATGAGATTTGAGAGAAGAAAAAATTTTGCTAAAAGTGTAGATAGACCTTATGATTATAGGCATTTTTGTCCTAACAAAAAGTGCGAACATTCTAACTCAATTCCAAAACATTGTGTAATTTTTGCAGTAAAGCAAGACTTAATGGACTTAAAAAACTTAATATTATCTAAAGAAAAAGAATTTTTAGATTTTGCAAAATCCTATGATAGTAAAGGCAGACTTGTTAAAACAGATACTAATGTAGAATTGAATAAACATATAAAAAGAACAAATGAAATAGATATGTTTATCCAAAAGCTCTTTGAACAAAGTGCTAAAGGTGTTATACCAACATCAACATTCGATATGATGATGAGTAAGTACAAAAAAGAAAGAGAAGCGTTAGAAGATGATATAAGACTACTTACTAGAAAACAGCAAGAAGAAATGATTAAACCACAAAATTTTGAAAGAGCAAGTATATTATTAGAGAACTTAAAAGAATTTAATGAAGAAAACTTAATGCAACCTGAAGTAATTCAAAAATTGATAAAGAAGATTGTTATTAAATCCAATAGAATTAACAACTCGCCTAAAAATAAGGAATATGAAATAACTATTGTTTATTTTCAATGTGATGAGTTGATAAAGGAGTTTAAAACTTATGAAAAACCTTGTGGCAATTTATGCTAGATTGTCAAGAGAAGATGAAGATAAAATAGATGGTAATAAGGAGTCAAGAAGTATTGAAAATCAAATCAAAGGCTTGACTTCTTTTGCCAACGAAAATTCTTTTGAGATTTTTGATATTTACTATGATGATGGTTATACCGGGGCGAATTTTGATAGACCTAACTTTCAAAGAATGCTCAACGATATGAAAAACAAGAAATTTAATATCTTGTTAGTCAAAGATTTATCAAGAATTGGTAGGTCGTTGTATAAGGTAGGGCATTTTGTAGAAGAAGTTCTACCACAAAACAACATTAGACTTATTTCAATTAATGATAAATATGATAGCTCAAAATACAATGATGAGGATTCTATAGTCTTGAGAACATTCTTAAATGATTATTATCTAAAAGACTTTAGAAAGAAGATGAGATTTACAAGATTAAGATGTGCTAAAACACAACATCTCAATTACTATCCAAAATACGGATATAACTTTGATAAGGATAGAAAAGAAATCATTGATGAATATTCTGCAGGAATTGTAAGGCAAATATTTGACTTAATCGGAAATCAAGGTCTATCAACGGTAAAGGTTGCACAAGTTCTTAATGAACAAGGTGTGCTTACACGTTCACAGTATGCTACTCAAGTATTAGGATTAAAACCATTAAATAGAGTTCCAAGCAAAGAGTGGAACGGTGAGAAAGTGTGGGAAATAGCGAAAGATTATGAATATTGCGGACATTCTATTAATTGGAAAAATCATATTAAAGAAGAACAAATCTTATTGAGAAATACTCACTTGGCGATAATTGATGAAGAATTATTTGAAAAAACTCAAACAGTTATATCTAATAATTCAACAGTTAAAGCAAAAATAAATCATATTGGGAAATTGCTAATAGATAGAAAAACTGGTAAACATTTACTCTTTAATAAAAGTCATAGTTTAAAAAGTAATAGATATTTCTTAAGAATTGATAACAGATGTCAATATAAGATTAATGCAGATAGTATAGAAAAAATATTATATACAGACGCACTTAATGTTATAGAGTGTTGTAAGTTTGATAAAGTTAGATTTTATGAAATAATGAAAAATAAGTTGTTTAATGGTAAAGAGTTTGATAAAAGTAAGATTGAGGCAAAACTTAAAAGTATAAACAATGAGTATTCTTCATTATTAGAAAGATATTTTAATCAACTTGTAACAGAAGAAATATTTGAGAATAAATCAAAAACACTATTAATGAAAATCAAAGAACTTGAAATGCAAAAAGAAACATGTGCAGATATTCAATCTAAACTTGCTATATTTGAAGTTAAGTTCCAAAAGTTTTTAGAAGAAATAAAGAATGAACCTAAAGATATGATTGAGCTCATAAAACTTGTTATCAGTAAGGTTTATATAAATAGTATTGATAAAGACAAAAATGTTGACATTACAATTGTATACAAATTTGAAGAAACATAATATATATAATGTAACTATAAT
>JAFWWV010000162.1 GCA_017523305.1 Clostridia bacterium | reverse complement strand
GAGATGGCTTAGTACATTATGGTTTAAAAGTTTTTGCTACGGATTTTGGTCAATTTATTTATGTTATAAAAATGAACGAAAACAATGATTATTTTTGTTGTTCAGAATCTTGGTTTAATAATTTCAGTATTACTACATTTAGAGATGAGGTTGATAGATTAAAATTCTTTTTTATACCTAAACACGATGAAATTATAAAAACATCTGATGAGTGTTTAGATATTTTAAAAAAAGGAATGATATTAGAAATCAAAATTGATAAAAAAATTCCTAGACAAGCTTTTTGTGATTATGTTTTAGATTTATTTACATTGTTTAGAGATAGTGTTGATATAAAAAAAGATATTGTGGATTTTTTGGTTGATAAATTGTCTGATTTTTATTCTACAGAAGTTATATGTTATAAAGAACCAGAAATTGATTTGATTTTTAGAAGAATAATAAACAATGAAGATATGTATTTTTTTGGGACAAACAATAAGAATTCAAAAAATAAAATGATTAGAAATCAAAATCATTTTTTGGAAAGAATAATAAATTCATTGTATCAAAATTTGTTAGTTGATAATTATTCTAATTCTGAAATGTTATGTTCTCTATCTAGGTCTTCTTTATTATTTTATATGAATCTTCTTTTAGGGAAATTATCTGAAACCGAATTTACTTCTTATTCTCCTGCTGGAGAAGAAATTGAGATTATGGCTGTTTATTGTCATATTTTAATTTATATGAGATTAGTTTATAATCAGTTTTTTGATAAGTTAAAAAATATTAATTTAGACGATGTTAGTGTTGATTATTTTAAAACTGAACCTGGAAAGTTAAGATTAAAGTTAAATGAATTAGATATGAGTTATGTTGAAATAATTGATATAAATAATAAAAATAATTCACATAAAGTTAAGTCTTTATCAGATAAAATTTTTGCATTACGTATTATTAGAAATTCAATTTCGCATAATGGTTTTAGATATAAAATAACAAAAACTTCTAGCTTTGCTGATATTGTTTTGAATTTGTCATCCTTATCAAATCCTAATTTAGTTGTTCGTTTGGAAGCTGTTGATTTAATGGTTTTGTTAAATGAAGATTTGTTTAAAGAAAATACAAAAGTAGTAGAAAATGATGATACTACTGTTTCATTTATAGAGATTGAAAATTATTTAAAAAAAATAAAATAAAAGTCAGTTTTCTGGCTTTTATTTTGTTTTTAAAATATTCTTATAAATATATAATAAAAAATCCACCCATACTAATCTAATTAGTACGGATGGACAAGTTAGTGGCGGAGAAGGCGAGATTCGAACTCGCGCTCGCTGTTACACGACTAATCCCTTAGCAGGGGATCCCCTTGGGCCTCTTGGGTACTTCTCCAATCCAGATATTAAGTTTGCCTGAAAATTAATTCAAGCAAAGTGAGTTTATCAAATATTTTGGGTCGTGTCAATGTTTTTATTCTTAAAAAAATTGCTTTTTGACATTTTTTTTATTAGTTATTTAGTTTTAAGCACTCTTCATATATTTTAAGGTTATTTTTTAAGCGTTGGTTATTAGGGTTTATAAGTATTGCTTTTTGTGCGTAAAAACACGCTAAGTCAAATTTATTTAATTTATAATAGCAAAAACTAAGCATATCTAGTGGATAGTCGTTCCAGCAGTTTGGGTGGGTTATATAAGTAAGATTTTTAGTTTTAATTTCCAACATATTTTTAAGAACAAAAGCACAATTTAAGTAGTCTTGTTTATTATAATAAAACTCGGCCAAACTAAGGTAAGGTTCGCGAATATTAAAACTTTCTTTTATGGCTTTTTCGTATGCTTTTTTTGCAAGGTTTGGTTTATTTAATTTTAGGTAACAATCGCCTATATATCTGTAACTTGCACTACGTTCATCTTTCCAAGTTGCTGAAGGCAAAATTAGGTGTTTTTTAAACATTTTTATTGCTTTTGAATAAAGTTCTTTAAACATATATTCTCGCGCTAAATAGTGGGTATTTCGGTCGTTATTTGGGTCTTCTTTTACAGATAGTTCTAATAAATTTAAATATTGATTTCTGCTTTTATTTGGGTCGGGGTAGTGTCTTAAAACTATGTCTTTGCAAACTACAATTTCGTCGGGTTTTATAGGGGTTAGGGGTTGTAAAATTTCGTGTACTGGGTTTACCCATTTAAAGTTATTTAATTTATGAATTTTTTCGTATAAAAATGTTATACCATCTTCGCTATTTTCCAGGACATTCCACACATATCTATACTTTAATATTTGGGTATTTTCTTTCCAATTTTTTTCTAATTTTTCTCGCCAGCCTGGTTCAAAAATTTCGTCAAGGTCAGTGCATACACAAATGTCTGTATTTTGTGGTATTAGTTTTAAACTTTCGTTACGTGCTACATCAAATCTAAAGGGAGAAATTAAAAGGGGTTTAACTGTTACTCCTTTTTCTTTTAATTTTTTTACTGTATCGTCGGTACTGCCTGTATCTAAAACTACAATATTATCGGCTTCACACATACTTTTATACCATCTATCTATAAACTTTTCTTCGTTTTTTGCTATTGCATAGACAGTAATTATTAACTCTTTATTTTTCATATTTAACATTTCCTTTGTTATTAATATGAAAATTTTTTTTGTTTTGACAAATTTTAAGACTTTTTTTATTTGGAAAAACTTGTTCTTTAATGTATATTTAAATTATAAAAGTAAAAATATATATTAAAAGGTGTTTAAAATAATGAGTCCTTCTCTTGTAGGTATTATTATAACAGCTATTTTGGGGTTATTGCTTTTAACCTCTGTTTTGTTTGGTATTAAAAGGGGGTTAAAGAAAACTCTTTTTAGGGGTGCGTGGATTATTGTTACCTTTGTTTTAGCTTTTGTATTTACCCCTGTTATATCAAACTGGTTAAATGGTTTTGATATAAGTTCATATGGGTTAGATGTTTATGGCCCTGTTACTAAACTTAGTGATATAGGTGCAAATATTGTTAACTCTCTTGCTGGTGGTGAAGAAGTTATTGCTGACAACCCAGCTTTGCAATCTTTTGCACAAAATTTACCTACAATGTTAATTAACATCTTTTTATTTGTAATTTTATTCTGGCTTTTAAAAGCTCTTTTATATCCTTTATGGGCAATGTTTTCTTCAATGATGTTTGATAAGCAAAAAAGACAACAAAAGAAGTTTAAAAAACAACAAGCCAAATTACAAAAACAAAACAACGGAATTATGCCTCCACAAGATGATACAATGCCTATTATATTGCAAGTTAAACCAAAACAAACAAGAATTGGTGGCGCTATTGTAGGTTTTGTAATAGGTTTATTATTATGTATGATTTCGTTTACACCTATAGTTGGTTTAAATAGCATTTATCAAAATGTTTATGCAAATGTTCAAGTTGAAAAAGACGGAAAGAAAGTTTCTTTAATTGAAGACTCTATTGAAGATAAGCAAATGCTTGAATATTTATCTTGTTATGAAAACTCTATTGCAAGCAAAATTATAACTTACTCAGGTATGGGCTTTATTTCAAATGCTATGTTTGATGGTTTGGCTTCAGTTAATGTTAACAATGAAACTGTTTATTTATCACAAGAAGTTGAAACAGTTGTTAAGGTTTATAATAAGTATGAATCTATTAAAGGCTTTAGCACTGAAAATATGACTCAAGAATCTCTTGATAAAATGTTAACTGCTATAAAAGAAGTTTTTATTGAAGCAAAAGATAGTAAAATTGTTTACTTATTGGGTAACGATTTAATACCTTACTTCCTTGACGATATTATTAAAGATCCTGAATTTGAACTTATTGATGGCGCAGAAATTGATGACCTTATTGTTTCTGTTTATGACGAAATTGCTGAGTCATTAAATTTAAAAAGTTTACAAAATCAATTAGAATCACTTGTTGATGTTATTGTTATGTTAAACAATAGTAACTTAATTGTTCCTTTTGTAAACGGGGAAGTAGAAAGTTTTGAACAAGTTGTTGATTTAGTTGCAACAAATATTAAAACACCAAATAACTTTTCAAAAACTATTGTTGATAGTTTATATAATGTTTCAATTTTAAAAGACAAATATGCTGACTTTTTAGATAGCACAATTGAAAGTGTTTTCACTTCACTTGATATTACTTATAGTGAACAATCTTTAAATGTTAGCAATGCTCAATTAAAACAAGATTTAAAAACAATTATTTATAACGCTATAGAGTTTATGAAACTTTATAATAATAGTGAAAAATTAGATTTTGGCGAAAGTACAACTGACGCTTTAAGATACCTTGGTCAAATATTAGATATTGTTCAAGAAGATATTTTATTTGCAGAAAATTACAATAATTTAATTGATTATGCAACCGAAGAACTTAATGCAAATTTAGCAGAAGTTGCAGATTTTTCAACTATTACAGAAAACTTAAAAGATATTAAAAAAGATAGTCAAGGCAACGGTGGTTGGCAAGACGAATTATATGCTTTAACTAGTTTATACAAAAGCATTGTAAAACTTATTAATGATGGTGTAACTTTCGAAAAAGTTTTAGATGAAGAATATGTTTTATTTGAAAATATTGGTGATGGTTTAAGAAGTGCTATATTAGGTTCTTCAAAAATAGTATCTAATGAAACAATTAGAGAAGCTATTGAAATTATTCTTGATAACATAGATACTTCAAGTTTTGACGAAGTTTTAAATGTTGTTGTAAGTGGAACTTCAACTTTAAAAGAAACTATTCTTAACAATATTTATGATGAAACAAAACATACTTCATTAATCGGCAATAAATGGAATGATGAATTAAAATATAACTTAGCTGTATTTAGAGCTGTTTATAAAATAAATGAAGATAATTTTGATTTAGATGCATTATCAGCAACAAATAATAATCAACTTAAAAATTTAGGCGCTGCAATTGATGATGCTATTGATAAAACAAAATTAATTTTAACAAACGAAGTTATAAGCAATATTTTAGATTACTATTTAGATAAAGTTAATTTTGGTAGTGAAGTTGATGAAATTTTAAGTCTTGTATACAAAGTACAAAACGAAGAAGATGTAACAGTTTATGACCAAATTTTATACAATATTGTTTATGATAATAGGGGATACCCACAAAATCTTTCATGGGAAAATGAATTTTTAAAAATTAAAGGTATTTTAAAGGCAAATTTTGAAACTTCTGAACTTACTGAAATTGGACAAATTTTAGATAGCCTTTCAGGTAGTAAAATTATATCAAAAGAAGTTGTTAACAAAGTTGTTGAAAAATACATTGATGACGAAGCAGAATCTCTTCCAGAAGGTGTAGAAAAAGCAATTGCTGCTATGAAGAGAAATTTGGTAGATGTTATAAGTTATGAAACTGAATTTGGTTTTGTTGACGAATTATTAAAAACATTAAATGGTTATTATGAAAACGATAGAACTAAATTTGAAGCTTTTGGTAATAAATTTAATAGAATAACAAATATTCAAGGTACAGAATTAATTATTAGTAAATTATTTACAAAACAAGTTGTTAATGAATTTATTATTTATTATTTTGATGATTATATGGATAATAACCTTGATGCAACTGCTGATAGTGATTTAATTGCTATTGTTGATAGTATTAAATCAAATTTAAACGCTGTAACTAACTATAAAAACGAATTATTAAACATTTTAGATTTAGTTGAGTGTGTTGCTGATGAAATTCCAGATAAAAATAGTGATAGTGTTTCAGACTTAAAAGATATTGGTTATGTTTTAGATAGAATGAATTCTAACATTATTTCAACTGGTGTAATTAGAGATTTAATCAACTACTATGTAGATAAAGAAAGTGATACAATTGATGACGCTAAATTAACAGCAATTATTGAAAAAATTAAAACAAATATTGCTGATGAAGCTATTAATGTTACAAGTTATGAAATTGAATTTGGTTATTTAAATGAATTAACAAAGTTAATTACAGAAGAAACTTTAAATTATTCAAATATTGGTCAATTATTTGATGAAATTTGCAACAGTGCTGGTAGCGAAACAGCTATACCTAGCGTATTTATGGGTAAAACAATTTTAAATGATATGATTTGTTATTACTTTGATAAATTTACTGAAGAAAAATTAAGTTCTGCAGATGACGCTGCTTTAAGAACTATTGTTAATGGAATTAAAACAAATACTAATAAGATAACAAGTTACAAAACAGAACTTGAAAATTTAGAAAAATTGTTTAATGTTGTAAATAGTACAAGTAATGCTGAAATTGGCAAGAAATTAGATGAAATTAAAACAACAAGTAAATTAATTGCAACTGAAAATATTGCTGAAATTGTAGGTTATTTCTTTGACGAAAAAGCAGGCGATTATGCAACTGACGAAGAGTTTAAAACTGTTGTTGGTTTAATGAGAACAAAAATTACTTCAAGCAGTGTAACAAGTTATGAAACAATGTTTACAGAACTTGATACTATTATTTCTTATGTTGCTGATTTTGATAATGTAAGTGTTGAAGAATTTACAAACCCAGGTCCTGTTGGCGAAAAACTTGATGAAATGGAAGATATGACTCAAGCTTGTGATAAAAACATTACTTACGAGTTTGCTAAAGTTATTTTACAAAAACTTTCATCAACTACAGTTATAAGAGAAGCTATTAATGTAGCTTTCTATAATACAGAATCACAAGATTATAGTGCTGACTTTGACTTTGCAAATTATAATTCAGTAAATCATAACGGACAATATCAAGGTACTTCATACTATAAAGACTTGATGATTGCTGTTCAAACAGTTATTACAACTGTTGATTAAAAAACAAAAAAAATACGGTTAAAATTTTAGCCGTATTTTTTATTAAAAATATTAAAAATAAAAAAGTAGGAAAGTGGTATAAAAAAAGAACATTAAGTTATTTTAATGTTCTTTTTATTATTTTTTTTAATATTAATATTCACAATTTTTTGGAGTTCTTGGGAATAATTCAACGTCACGAATATTTGATACGCCTGTTAAGTACATAAGAATTCTTTCAAATCCTAAACCGAAACCACTGTGTACAACGCCACCAAATTTACGTAAGTTAATATACCACCAATAATCTTCTTCTTTAAGACCTTTGTATTTAATTAAATCAAGTAATACATCAAGTCTTTCTTCTCTTTGACTACCACCAACAATTTCGCCAACGCCAGGAACAAGTAGGTCACAAGCTGCAACGGTTTTGTTGTCGTCGTTTAATCTCATATAGAAAGCTTTAAAGTCTTTTGGATAATCTGTAACAAAAACAGGTTTTTTGTAAACTTGTTCAGTTAAATATCTTTCGTGTTCGCTTTGTAAATCTGTACCCCATTCAACTTTATATTCAAATTTGTCGTTATGTTTTTTAAGCATTTCAACAGCTTCGGTATAAGTTACGTGAGCAAAATCACTATTTAATACAAGTTGTAATCTTTCAATTAAACCTTTATCTACAAAACTATTAAAGAATTCAAGTTCTAGTTTGCAGTTATCAAATACATATTTAATTAAGTATTTAACCATTTCTTCAATTAAAGCCATATTATCTTTTAAATCATAGAAAGCCATTTCAGGTTCAATCATCCAGAACTCGCTTGCGTGACGAGCTGTATTACTATTTTCTGATCTAAAAGTTGGTCCAAAAGTATAAACTCTTGAGAAAGCAAGTGCAAATGCTTCGCCTTCAAGTTGACCTGTTGGTGTTAAGAAAACGTTTTTACCAAAGAAATCTTTTTCAGGTGTAGCTGTTTTCATATAATCTTTATCATAAAATTTGTGAGTTGTTACTCTAAATACATCACTACCACCTTCGCAGTCAGCACCTGTAATAATTGGTGTATGAACATAAGTAAAGCCTTTTTCTTTAAAGAAAGTGTGAATAGCATAAGCAACTTCACTTCTTACTCTAAATACAGCATTGAAAAGGTTTGTTCTTGGTCTTAGGTAAGCAACTTCTCTTAAAAACTCTAAACTATGACCTTTCTTTTGTAAAGGATATTCAGTAGTAGTAGGGCAGATAATTTCAACATTAGTTGCTTTAATTTCAAATGGTTGTTTATTTTCCGGTGTAGCAACAAGTGTTCCTTCACACATAATACTGCTACCAGCATTAAGTTTTGCAACTTCTTGGTAGTTTTTAATTTCTTCAGGTGTAAAAACAATTTGAACACCTTTAAATGAAGTACCATCATTTAAATCAATAAAACCAAAGTTTTTGCTATCTCTAACAGATCTAACCCAGCCACCAACTTTAACTGTTTTTTTGTCTAGTTCTTGATATTTTAAATGAAGTTCTTTTATATCGCTTTGTTTCATTATAAATTTATCTCCTAATAAAAATTCGATAACTATTATACCACTTGTATAAAAAAATAAAAAGAGAAATTTTTAAAATAAACCTTAAAATCTCTCTTTTTTATTGTTCTGGTGGTGGTGTATTAGCAAAATTTATGGTATTTTGCATATCATAACTGCTGATGGGTGTTATGCTAGTTAACCAATTTGGGTTGTATTCGCTTGTAGGTATTGCATATTCGGTAACGGAATTATAGTCAAAGTCATATCCTTGTGGCGGGTAATATCCTGTACCTTTATGGTGAGATAAAATACTTTTATCTATTTCAAACTCACATAAAAATTCTTTTGTTTTTGATAATGAATGTAAAACTGTTGATGGTAGGTTAGTAGAATCAAAAAAGTGTAAATATTTTTCGTCTTCATTATATTTATGGGTATTTGAAACTTCTTTGCGAGAATAAGTTGAACCAAGAGATTCAAAATCGCCATTTTCAAGCAAACCTAATTCTCTTTGACTTATGTACCTATATACAGTTTTTGTTTTATTTTGTGTAAACATATCTTTAATTTTATCTAAAATACTCATTTTTATACCTAAGAATATTGTAACATATAAATTAAAAATTTTCTATAGTGCAAAAATACAAAAATAAGAGTAAAAATTTTGACTAAAAATTTGCTTTTTGTTAATCTAAAAATACAAGAAAAAAGGGGAAGGTAATATATGAAAGAAAAGAGAAAAGTTAAATTAGATAGAATTGATGTAGACTTAGCTGTAAAACGTACAAAAATGTCTTGCGAAAGGTCATTACTTTCATATATTCGTACGGCTTGTGTTTTTGTTTCACTTGCCTTTACATATTTAAAAATAGCAGTTTATGATAAGTTTGATACCTTTGTAATTATTATGTTCTGTATTGGTTTTGGATTTTTAATATTTGGTATTGTAGAATATTTTTTAACTATGCATCGAACTAATAATATTTATAAAGAATATGAAGACGATTTTTATGAACCAAAAGAAGATTTAACTAGTGATAATGATCATTAAAAAAAAAGAGCAAAATTTTTGCTCTTTTTTTATTTTATTAAAAATCTAATTTTTTAACCCAACCAAAATTATCTTTAAGTTTGCCCCATTGGATACCTGTTAAAGTATCGTATAATTTTTGTGAAAGTTCACCGATTTGGTTATTATTTACAACCATAACTTTGTTTTGGTAATTAAACTCTCCTATAGGGCTAATAACGGCTGCTGTACCTGTTCCAAAAGCTTCTTCGAGTTTATTTTCGTTATAGGCTGTAATTAACTCGTCAATACTTATTTTGCGTTCTTCAACAGGTATATTCCAACTTTTTAAAAGTTCAATAGTAGATCTTCTTGTAATACCTGGTAAGATGCTTCCTTCTAAGGAAGGAGTAACAACTTTGCCATCTATTTTGAAGAACACATTCATAGCGCCAACTTCTTCAATATACTTTCTTTCTTTACCGTCAAGCCATAGAACTTGAGAGTAATTCATTTTTTCTGCTTTTTCTTGACCTTTTAAAGATGCTGCATAGTTTCCACCACTTTTAATAAAACCAGTTCCACCTTTTACAGCTCTTACGTATTCATCTTCAACATAAATTTTTACAGGGTTTAATCCTTCTTTATAATAACTACCTACAGGACAGCAAATAATTAAAAATTTATATTCTTTTGCTGGGTGAACGCCTAATCCTTTTTGGGTTGCTATTATAAATGGGCGAATATAAAGTGAAGTTCCTGGTAAGTGGGGAACCCAATCTTTATCTAATTCTAAAAGTTTAATTAATGCTTCTAGGCAAAATTCTTCATCAAGTTTTGGTATGCAAAGTCTATCGTTTGAAGTATTTAATCTTTCAAAATTCTTTTCAGGTCTAAAAAGCATAATGTTTCCTTGCTCACTTCTGTATGCTTTCATACCTTCAAATACTTCTTGTCCATAGTGCAAAATCATACTTGCAGGATCTAATTGAATATTTCCATAAGGTAATATTTGAGCGTTATGCCAACCATTTTCTTCGTTATAGTCCATTACAAACATATGATTTGTAAAAGTTTGGCCAAAAACCAAAGTGTTTTCATCTGGTTTTGGTTTTAAATTTTTGTTTAAAGTAATTTTAATTTCCATAGTTTTTTCTTCCTTATAAAAAATAAAAGTAATAAAAGTTTAACATTTTTTAAAGTTAAAAACAAAATAAATAATAAAAAATTTTGTTTAAATATAGAAAATAGAAAAAACTTTAGGTATTGTTTGTAAAAAAAAGTCCATATATATGTAAATATATTTATATATATAATTATACATAGTAATAATAGGGAAGTGTTTTAAAAACTTAATTATTGACAAAAATAATAAAAATCAAAACAAAAAATTAACAGGAAAAAAGATAAAAAACACAAAAAATAAGAAAATTTTAAAATAAAATAATAATCTTTTTTCATAAAAAACTAATAAAAAAGGCCATTTTTTAGGGTAAAAATGGGTAAAAATTGCAAACACTCGGCAAGGTGTTCACTAATTTTAAGAAAAAACCTTATTTTTGTGAAAAATTTTTAAAAAAAGTTGTTGACATCAAAAAATCTATATGTTATTCTTGCTTCGTCACTGTGAAACAAACAAGTGACTGCGCTACGGCGTAAACAATAGCACCATCACAACTGCATATTTTATATATTAGAGTAGACAAATATCGAGTTTAAAATAATTACTTATAAGTATTAATTTTAAAACGCTAAATTTGAAAACAAAAAAGTTATCTACTTAAATTTTTATAATTTAAGTTTATAAGTTTTTTCGTTTGTAACGTGTAATATGTATTTTCAATTTCAAATTAACCGATTTGAACAAGAATTCAATTACGCTGAGTAAAATAACAAGAAATTGTCAAGATTTATCATAGACTTTTTGAAAGCATTTTTCGAAAATCATGAATTTGATTAGAATCAAAGAACTTTAATTAATTTAAGGTTTTTTAGATCAAGCTACAAAGAGCATATAGTGGATGCCTTGGCACTAGGCGCCGATGAAGGACGCGATAAGCTGCGAAAAGCTACGGGGAGCCGCACTTAGGCTTTGATCCGTAGATATCCGAATGTGGCAACACACTAAGGGTAATACCTTAGTATTATTACAGGAATACATACTGTAATAAGGGGAACCCGGAGAACTGAAACATCTAAGTACCCGGAGGAAGAGAAAGTAAACAAACGATTACCTAAGTAGTGGTGAGCGAACGGGTAAGAGCCCAAACCATTTGAAGAAATTTGAGTGGGGTTAGGACCTTATAAGAGCATGGATATTGTTAGCTGAACATTTTTGGAAAGTTAGACGAAACAGGGTGACAGTCCCGTAGGCGAAAACAATAAACACTCGAAGGTATCCAGAGTAGCACAGGACACGAGAAATCCGGTGTGAATGCGGGAGG
>JAFWWV010000024.1 GCA_017523305.1 Clostridia bacterium | reverse complement strand
TTTTCCAGGACCTATCTCAATTATAATATCGTCGTTACAAATATTACTCTTTGATAACAAAGTCGCTACAAGTTGTTTACTATGTAAATAATTTTGCGAATGTTCTATTCCCATAAATACCTCCTTTACAAATTACTATTTAACGATTAAATCTGTCAAAAATATTATATCATATAATCAAAAAATAATCTATATCCCCAACCAAAAAAAGCAAATCATTTATCTTATGATCTGCTTTAAATTATAAATTAAGATTATTTATTATCACTTATCATTTTCTTTTTAAAAATTATTACTGATACAACTAAAATAGTGATAGTATAAATAATAAATATTGCAATATTTCTTGCTGTTATACTTTCTAAATTATTATTCATTATTCCTTTTAGTATTGTTAAACAAGATTCAAAAGGCAAATATTCACAAATCTTTCCAAATACATTACCTAATGTTTCTCTCGGAAAATACATTCCACTTGTAAAGCATACAAGTTGAACTACAATACTTGATATTCCAGAAGATGCTTTTTCAGATGAAATACTACCTATTATTATACCTATCGCTATAAATAAAATTGCTATAACTATTGACACAAATATTGTCCAAATAATATTTATACTAAAACTTAATCCTAATATTATTGCTAAAATAAAGAATAATATATTTTGTATTAGTATAATTGGAATAATTGATAACATATATCCTAATATATATTCCATTGGTTTCATTGGACTAATCCCTAATCTTACTAATAATGATGTAGTTCTATCCTTACTAATTAACATTGCAGTAAATAATGTTATGAAAGAAAATCCAAACACTACAATTCCTGGTGTGAAATTTTCTAATTCATAACTTGCATTAGGAATATCAAATTGCTGAAATATAAATAATAAAAATAAAGGTAGTATTATAGCAAATATTAAACTTAACGGATCTCTGCTAATTTCTTTAAAATTTCTTTTTGCAAAATTCATTATTCTCATATTATATTTCACCTCCTGTTGCTATTTTTACAAACGCATCTTCAAAGTTTTTAGCATTTGTTTTTTTAATTAGTTCTTCAGAAGTTCCTATATCTATCAACTCACCTTTTGCCATTATTCCAATTCTATCTGACAAACTTTCTGCTTCTTCCATATAATGCGTAGTCAAAATTATAGTAATTTTACCTTTTAATTTTTTTATTACAGACCATAATTCTTTTCTAGCAATAACATCAAGTCCTAATGTTGGCTCATCTAAAAATAAAATTTTAGGCTCATTTATTAAAGAAATTGCAATAGATACTTTTCTTTGCCATCCCCCAGATAATGTTTTTGCTTTTTGTTTCAACACTTCTTCTAATTTAAACATTTTTATAAGTTCTTTTATTTTTTCTTCTCTGTTAGGTATTTGATATACACCTGCCATAAAATCTAAATTTTCTTTTACTGTAAGATTTGGTGCAATAGCAGTTTCTTGTGGTGATACATTTAATATTTCTTTTATTTTTTGTCTATCTTTAATTATATCTAATCCACTTATTTTTATTTCACCGTCAGTTGGAAGAATTAATGTTGATAACATTTTTATTGTAGTTGTTTTACCTGCACCATTTGTACCAAGTAAAGCAAACGATTCTCCTTCTTCTATTTTCAAGTTCATATCTTTTACAACGGCTTTATCATTATACTTTTTAGTCAGTTTTTTTGTTTCAATAGATAACATATTATTTTCCTCCTTTTGGGAATACTTTATCTGCTAAATCTTCAATACTATCTGCTTTTAATAATGCAATTCCTTTTTCTTTATCACAAAGTACAATAATAGAATCCCCTGATTTTATATCAAACATATCTCTTGCCTCTTTCGGAATTACTATTTGTCCTTTTTCGCCTACTTTACTTATTCCTACAAATTTATCTTTTTTCATTACATTTCCTCCTTATTCATACTTGTTATACTTTTCATACTTATTATACTTTATAAAAAATAAAAATACAATATTTTCACTTAATTTTTTTAAATGTATTAAGGTTATTTCTCAAAATAAGAAATAACCTTTTTAATTTTAATAAGCAGGAGTACCATACCCAAAAATAACTTTACTATTGATATCATATTCTTTTTGCCTACACATATCATCTGTTGAGTTTCCCTCAACTGTATATACCTTTCCGTTTTCTACTTTTTCAACTATACCAACGTGATTAACACTACCATCAACTTCCCAGTCAAAAAAGATAATATCACCCTCTCGTGGTATATATCCTTTTTCTTTCCATTGACCCATAGCCTTAAACCAATCTATACCATTCTGACATCCTGCAAACTTTGGAATAATATTTGATTCAATATATCCTGCTTGATTTGCGACCCAAGAAACAAAACAAGCACACCATTCTACACGAGAATTAAATCCATACCAACTCCAATAAGGTTGTCCTCCAACATTACCAACTTGTGATAATGCAATTTGAACTATATTAGGACTACCTAATGGACTACCATAAATAGCAGACGACCAGAGATTTGCATATTCTTCACTCATCAGTTCAGCAAGTTGATTTTTCTGTGCAGTATTAAAATTA
>JAFWWV010000161.1 GCA_017523305.1 Clostridia bacterium | reverse complement strand
TTATTCCAACAATATAAATACCTTCATCTTCTTTATTCCATTCAGAATCTCTCTCATATATTTTAGATGTTTCAATTCTACGACCATTTACAAGTTTGTAAGTTTTTACAATTTCCATTATCATCTCCTTACTTTCATTATATCACATTTAAAATAAATTCCAAAACATTCTTGTAAAAAGAAAAATACGCAACCACTATTATTTCTAATAGGGTGCGTACAGTTCTCTCTTGGCGGGACAGAGGTGATTGCGTTCGCACACCAACAATGTCCTTATTTATACTTGATAATTTATCAGAATGTTCGCTAAATTCAATAGTTTCCATATTTTGGCTTCCTCGTATATTAAGATATACAGTCGTATTATCATCACTAACATATATCTTATATACGAGGTTGTCTATAAGTTGTCTTTGATATTCTTTCTCATTTTTATTACCTTTAAGTAATTCTTCTATAAAGACTTCAATATCTTCTTTTGTGATTTTATAACCTCGTTCAAGTTCTAGTTGAGCTTCTTGAAATAAAAGGTCATTTAATAAGATTTCAAATTCGCACATTTTTCTTTCAATGGTGTCTTGTAAAAGTTTACTTTTTGCATTTACAAAAGAATCAGTTAATTTATCAACTTCTTTCTTTGTATTTGCTATTTTAGTTTGAATTGCTTTTAAGCTAGTTTCATCTGTTCGTTTATCGTAATAGTTGAGAACATCATTTACTATAACAGCAACATTATTTTTATCACTTAAAAAATCAATAACACTTTCAACAACATAGAGTTCTAATTGGTCTCTATGTTCTTTTCTTTTAGTGCAAGTTTTTGTTCTTCTTCTATCCTTACAAGTATAGTAGTGATAACGAGTTCCTAATTTACCAGTTGAAGCATCTGAAAACATTTGGCAACCACAATGACCACAATATGCTTTTCCTGTTAATAAATAGAGTTCTTTACCTGTTGCAACTCCACCAGCAAAATATTTATTTTTGTTAAGTCTTTTTTGAACTCTGTCAAATAGGTCTTTTGGTATAATTTGTGGATACATATTTTTACATTCACGACCACCAAAATAGAATTCGCCTGTATATTTTGGATTAACAATATATTTATCAAAAGTTCTACCTTTAACTTGTTTGCCTTTTATCCTAACACCTTTTCTGTTAAGATTGTCAGCAATTTCTTTTTTCGTTATGCCTTTGTCATATTGTTCAAATACATATTTTAGAACTTCAGCTTCTTCATCAACGACTCCAACTTTTTTAATAAACTTATCAGTTTTGCCGGGAATTGGCTCTAAAATAATTTTATATCCATAAATTAGAGTGCCACCACAAAATGTTCCATTTGCAACACTTGTGTCAAGTCCATCTTTTACACGCTTTGAAAGTCTTTTGCTGTATTTTTCTGCGTTCCAATCCAAGAACATTTCATAAAATTCACCACCTTCATCTTCGGCAATGGGTTCAAGTGCTGACAAAACTCTTATTCCATACTTTTCTTTTAGCATTTCTTTATACATAATGCTATCTCTACGGTTTCTGGCGAACCTATCAAACATATAAACAATGATATATTTGAACGCTCCACTTTTTGCATCAGAAATCATTTTTTGAAAAGCAGGTCGTGAGTCGTTTGTTCCTGTTCTTGCTTTGTCTGAATACATATTGATTGTTTTTAAACCTTTACTTTCAGCAAATTCTTTACAAATACGAACCTGTGCTTCAATACTTTGCTCATTTTGACCGTGAGAACTAAATCTAGCATATATTACACAACTTTCCATAACATTAACTCCTTTTAGTATTTAATTTTGCAAATTGCCTTTGCACCACCTTTTTCGCCACCTGACAAGGTTGATTTGTCAAGGATTAAGAAACTGACTTATGCTTAACGAGGGATAATTCAGTTTCCCTTAACAAATTAACCAAAGGTGGCATCCATACCTGCAAAGGCAATTTTTAATACGATTTGTTATTATGCAACCTTTTCATTTAATTTTTTATAGAAATGATTTAATAATTGAACATTTAACCTTGATATTGTTTGAAACGAATATCCCAATTTTTCTGATAACGATTCTTGTGTTTGATTGTTAAGCTATAGTGATACATATAAGTCATAAAGTCTAGGTGAAGCAGAACAAACAGCATCATTATATAATTTTATTTTTTCAGTAATTGCATTAGCCCCAACAAAATCAGTGCTATCATCAAAAATCTTTTTACGAGATATATAATAACGAATATCTTTCAAATCATTTCTAATAGTTTCAATTTCTATCATAAATTTCACTCCTTTGATTTGAATTAGATATTGAGATGTTTTTCTAAAAAATAGTGATAGAAAAACACCCCAACTTGTGATTCCTTTCGGTTTATCACATTCGTCAAGGTGTTTCAAAGAACACATACCACGAATCTTATTTATAGAGTAGTGAATAAGGATTTACCACTGATGCTATTTCAATCCAACCTTGATTTTGCTCTATAAACGCATTAGATTTGTAATTTTATTGAACATATTTTAATTTGATAAGTTTTTCGTTTCCTTTTCTTTCTTTAATGTAAACGATAACTTTACAATTAGGACATTGTTTTCTAATTGAGCCATCTTCTAGTAATGAAGCCATAAAGTATTTAGAACATTCAGGACAACAAACTTTAACTCTTTTAGCTTTTTCCATATTTTGTAAAACACCTCCAAATCCCAAATCACATAAGTTTTGAATTTAATAAACTAATTACGGGGTTTTGGGTTTCCACACGAACGAGTCTATTACTTATGTGTATATATAACAGCATAAAATACAGGGCTAATTTTATGTTATTACTGATTTTATAAGTCTTTAATGACTTTAACTGCAACACCTTGAATTGCGATATTGTCAAAATACATATCTTCAAGTTTTGCGTTTTCTGGATGCAATCTTATTTTCTTTCTTTTTTTATCTGTATAAAATCTTTTTAAGGTTGCTTCATCATTTATAAGCGCAACGATAATTTGACCTTCTTCAGCAGTTTCTTGTTTTCTTATAATCACAAGGTCGCCATCATCAATTCCTGCATCTATCATACTTTCGCCATTTGCTCGTAAGATAAAGAATTCACCATTTCCTAATAAAGCTCTTGGGAATGAGATATATGCCTCAATGTTTTCTTCTGCAAACATTGGAGTTCCACAAGCGATTGTTCCAACAACTCCTATTTGCTCAATTTCATTATTTGATTTTTGCATTTTAAGAGTTCTTATTCCACGATTTTTAGTAGAATTTTCAAGCATATTCTTTTCTGCCATCTCTTTAATATAGTTGCTCACACAACCACTTGTAATTGAAAATTCTTTTGCTATTTCTCTATATGTTGGAGTTCTTCCTGTTTTTTCAAAATTATAGTTAATGTATTCAAGTATCTTATTCATTAACTCTGAATTTTTACTTCTCATAATTTTAATTTCCTTTTTCTATCGTAAGCACTTGCTTATGATACGATTATATATTGAAAAATTTTCATTGTCAAGATTTTATGACACCGAATTTAAAAAAATTTTTCAGATGAGAGTAAATGAGAGTTTTTGAGAGTAAACAAGAGTTTGTTTTTAGTCATCACAAATCAGTGATGGCTTTTTTTAATTCACTGTTTAGAACTTGTTATAAATGCTGGAAAACATTGGTATTAAAGGCTAGTAATGTGATGGTTTTTCAAAAAATCTCTTTATATAATGCAGCTATAATCAACAAATCAAAGGTTTGTGGTTAGACAATTTATAAAGGAGGAAAAGTTTATGCAAGAAGTAAGAAACAATAGCAATAGATTAGTCTGTTGCATTGATAAGACCAAACGACTTGTAGAAATTGTTATTAAGGGCGAAAGAACCTTAATAGAGTTTCTTGATGATGGTAGTGTCAAAATAGTAAATGCTAAAAAGACAGCATAAAGTCTTTAACAATTAAATAAATCCACAGACCGCTAGACGGCATTGGAAAGTAAATCTTAAAAACTTTTCGTGCCGTCTTTTTGTTTGTGGAAATACGGCTCTGTGGATTTGAAATTCAAGGAGTCAATTATGAAAAAAATTATTTATCAATTTGTAGATGGAACAAGAAAAGAAGTTGAAGTATCGGATGAATTTTATGCCGAATACCAAAAACTTGAAAAAGAAGAACAAAACAAAAATCGTGCAGAATCTCGCAGACACATTTCATTATCTCAATTACAAGACAATCATTTTGAACCAATATTGCAAGAACCTAGTCCAGAAGAAATTTTAATTAAGGAAGAACAAATAGCAGTTTTACATAAAGCAATGTCAAGTTTAACTGAAAAACAATTAAAGGTATTTGTTTTATATGCAGAGCAAGGTCTTTCTTTTACGGAAATTGGTGAAAAGTTGGGTATTTCAAAAGACACAGTAAAAGAACATTATTGGTCTGCGATAAAAAAACTTCAAAGATTTTTTTAATAATA
>JAFWWV010000160.1 GCA_017523305.1 Clostridia bacterium | reverse complement strand
ATGCAAAACAAAGGAATAGCAATGTAAACCCAAAAGATTTCTTTGACTTCTTTGAAGCAGGCGAATGGGTAGATAGCAAAGGAGAGCCAGTAAGGAATTGGAAACAAAAGTTTTTAACTTGGGAAAATATGCAACATAACAAAACAAGAAAGCCAACAAAGGCGGTCGAACAACAATATAGCGAAAGTGATTTACAAAGATATAGGAGATAATATGAAAGAATGGATAGTTATAGTTAAAAAGGGAGAAAAGGCAACTGTTTTAGGACAGTTAAATAAAATGCAAACAACGGAAACCATTAAGGAATATATGAAAACCGACTATGAGATTACTATTATTCCAATAAATAAAACACAAAAGAACTTCACAAAAACCACAAAAACAGTTCCATTACCACAAGAGTTTTGGGTACCAACAAAAGGAGATGATAAAAAGTGAGCAAATACGAAGTAAAAAGTGTTGTTTGTGATTATGGTGTATTTGAAGATAACGAATTAAAATTGATTTGCAACTCTCACGCAAACGCATTAAAAATAAAAGAAATATTAGAAACCGATAGTGATATGTCAAAACCTTATATTTGGCAAGACCAACGAATAGCAGAACTAGAAGAACAACTGAAAAATGCGATTATGCCGAAGTTTAAGCCAAATGATGATTTGTTTGTGATAGTGGGCTATAAAGATGAGCCCAAAAGCATAGAGCAATATTACATTGATGAAATAGTTGTTAGGGGCAATAGTAAACATATTGAATATAGAGATATAGAAAAAGAAACCATTATTGGAGAAAACAATTTTTTATTTGCCACCAAAGAAGAAGCACAAGCAAAACTGGAAGAATTAAAAGGAGAATAGTATGGATAATTTAAACGATTTAACAATAGAAAAAATGTTTGGAATACCAAAACTGCTTCCGTTAAGAGAAGATGAATATGCTGTTGATGGGTTGCCTTATTGCAAGAAATGCAAAACAGCAAGATTTGTCGATATTACAACAAGCGATAATGAAAGGCACTTAATAAGAACAAATTGTGATTGTTTAGAAGCAGAATTAAAGAAAAAACAACAACAAGAAGCGATAGAAAGGCGAATTGCCGACTTTAAAAAGCGACAAAAACTCACAATGATGGGCGAAAAATATCTAAATGCACGATTTAACGATGCAATTATTACCGAAAATAATGAAAAAGCATACGAAAGTGCAAGAAATTATGTCTTAAATGCTAAACAAATTAAGGAAAACAACATTGGTTTATATATTTATGGCGATAATTCTTCGGGAAAAACATATTTAATTGCGTGTATTTGCAATGCTTTGGTTGAATTGGGTTACTCTTGCACCTTTACAAGCATACCAAAACTGCTTGCAGAGATAAATAGAAAGACAAGAGAAAACGGAATGAGCCAAGCAGAGATAGTTGATACACTCTCAAAGAAAAGTTTTGTGTTCATTGATGACTTGGGAAAAGAATTTTTAGGAAACCGACAAGATTATGAGTGGGTAAAAGCCGAAAAGTTGCTTTTAGAAGTGTTAAATGCAAGATATGGAAATGGGCTTCCAACAATATTTACAAGCAATTACTCATTTGAAGATTTTGCAACAAAGTTTGGGCTTGACAAGGCGATACTTGAAAGAGTAAATGAAATGTCAACAAAGGTTATCAAACTCGAAGGCGACAATTTTAGAGATGAAGCACTACAAGAAAAAGCAAAAATTGCAGACAAATTAGGAATTTAATATGGAAAAGAAGAATTATAAACCGAAAAGTTGCAGACAATGTCCTGTTGTTCGGCTAGAAAAAGGCAAAATAAAATGTGGTTGCCAGCCAAAAAGTGTTGCAACAACAACATTTGGAGAAAATTTTATGTGGAAAAACTGTCCAATAGGGTGGGATACCGATAAAAAATAAAATTTAAAAAATTTTAAAAAAGTTTTAAAAAATGTATAAAATTAGTTGACAAGTGCATAAAAGATATGTTACAATGATAATGTCATAAAAATGTAAGACCACAGCCGAAAGGGTGGCATTTTAAAGGAGATTGAAAATGACAGTAGAAGAAACAATCGAAACACAAAGAATAAGAAAGGAGCAAGAAGATTTATTCAAAAAACTGGTGCAATTAGATGTAAACGAACACACCGAAACCAAGAATGATTTAACTTATTTATCGTGGGCTTGGGCTTGGCAAAGTTTTAAAATGCTATGTCCCGATGCTGTTTATGAAGTTAAAAAATTCACAAACCCCGTAACTGGTGTAACATTGCCGTATATTGAAACCGATATTGGTTATATGGTATTTACAACAATTACTGCTCGTGGAGTTACACACGAAATGTGGTTGCCTGTTATGGACGGGGCAAACAAAACAATGAAAAAAGAGCCATACAAATATATAGTAGGCAAAGGCGAAAAAGCATTTGAAAAGAGTGTTGAAGCAATTTCAATGTTTGATGTCAACAAAACAATTATGAGATGTTTAACAAAGAATATTGCAATGTTTGGACTTGGCTTATATATTTATGCTGGCGAAGATTTGCCTATCGAAATTGGAGAGCCGTGTACAAATGTCCAAATCGAAAAAATGCGTGAACTTCAAATCAATGAAGTGAATGTGTGTAAAAAGTTTAAGGTAAATTCAATTGAAGAATTATCTTATAAAAATGCTGAATTTGTTATTAACACAAAATTAAAATCTATGGAAACAAAAGAATAGGGGTGTTATATGCAAATTGATTTTGAAGAAAAGGACCACATTTATTCAGTAAACGGAGATATTGCAAGTATTTCCGTAACTGAATTGTTGGCAAAACACGGACTTGCACCTGACTATTCAAAAGTTCCAACAGGGAAAAGAAAACAAAGTGCCGACAAGGGAAAAGAAGTTCATAAGGACCTAGAAAACATTTTTACTGTTGCTGGGTATGAGCCAAAAACCGAACAAGGTATTGAGTTTAAGAAATGGCAAGAAAAACATATTGATTGTGGAATTGCAGAGCAAAAGTTAGCATTTGAGTATAATGGCTTAATAATCGCTGGAACAGCCGATGTTATGGCTATAATGAAAGATGGCTCATTTGCGGTGGGCGACCACAAAAACACTTCAAAATTCCATAGAGAATATGTAAGTTGGCAAGTTAGTTTGCTTGATTACTTTGCAAGAAAACTTGGCAAAGAAAAAGTAAATGGAAAACTTTTAAATTGGAAAGGTGCAACAAAATTTTATTGTTTTCACTATACACCAAAACTAGAAGTGCAAGAACTAGATAAAATACCCGATAGCGAAATCGAAAAACTAATTGATGATGAGTTTAATGGTCGAATTTATCAACGAAAAGAGTTGGTTGTTGACCCTGAACTTCAAAGCAAATTCCTACAAGCCGAAGAATTTTTAGCAAAAATCGAACTTGACTACAAACAAGCCGAAGCAAATGCTAAAAAGTTAAGAGAAGAAATGTTATCACTCTTTGAAAATCAAGGAATTGAAAGTTGGATAAGCCCAACAGGCAAAATCAAAGTTAGTTATGTAAGGGCTAGCGAAAGCATTAGAGTTGATAGTGAAAAACTAAAAAGAGAACAACCACAAATTTTTAGCAAATATCAAAAACTAATAAAAACAAAATCGCACATTAGGGTTAAAGTGGGCGAAGAAGAATAGGAGTGCCTGTGAAACGATTTGACTATGAAGTTGCTGTCAATCAATTAAAACTTGGCAAGGAAAAGCAATTAAACACTGCTATCAATTATGACTTCATACCAAATTGGGTGCAGGGGGAAGATTTCTTAAAGTTGTTTCTACCTTATCTTAAAATAATTGGAGATAGTAGAGAGCAAGACAAGTGGATAGAAGATGCTTGCAAGTATTATGGAATTGCTTTTGAGTGGGCTAAAAAGGACACGAAAGCAAAAACCGAAAACCTAAAAGAAGGGGACTACACATTCAAAGTAGTTTTTGGGAATAGGGAATTTGATTTTGTTGGAGTGGTGGCTTATGAAAGGAAAGGGTCCATTGCAGAGTTTTATGGGAACTGCACTGGGCATAAAAAACAAAAAGGGACTAGCGATAGAGATAGAATTAAGCGAGAATTTGATAGATTTAACACAAAAAACTACAAAAAAGTAGTTTTAATGTTAGAATTTGGAGAAAAAATCACTGATTTAATCAATTTATCGTTCGAATTTCGTGGAGAAGGTGGAAAATTACAAGTAAAAAACACATTTCACACACTATATTCTGCTGTTATGAGTTGGAAACAGCCAAACAACAAGGACTTTGATGTTATACAAAGCAATTCCCATAAACGACTATTTTGGTTATTTGTGCAAGATTGCTATTATTATTTTAGAAATGAAATAAGGCAAGAGTGCATTGATAATAATTTAATTGAAAATTTAGATTAAGGAGAGAAAAATGATTATCGAAATTAGAAAAGTAGAAACAAGGGCGAAAGCAAACTACATTCGAAGTTTACAATATCGAAAACTAATACCAGTTTACATAAACGCACAAGGTTATGTTTGCTATAACCCAGCCGACTTAAAAGCATATCAAAGCAGTGTAAAGGTTGGCAGACCAGTAAAAAACAAATAAAGGAGAATAAAATGTCAGTTTATATCTTATTAGTTATTATGGCTTGGGTTATCACGATGCCTATGTGGCTATCAATAACTATCACAACAGTATGTTCATTTATGATGGGAATTAAAATAATTTCACTCATAATTGATAT
>JAFWWV010000159.1 GCA_017523305.1 Clostridia bacterium | reverse complement strand
TGCATCTTCCATTGATACTGGAACAATTTTACCATAAGTGCTTTGATTTGCACCTTCTTTTCTAAACTTAATAACTCTACCATTTTGTAATTTAAACATCGCTTGGCCGCAATCTTCTAAATAAATTACTTTTACAGAACCAATATCATTGTTTGATTGAGTTAGCCCCCTTAATAAAGTTAATAACTCTGCATTAGAATCTGAAGGGTTGTTATTAAATTTTGAAATAACTTCATTTTGTTTCTTTATGATTTCTGCTTGAGAATCAATTTGTTCTTGCATTTTTTTAAATAATGCTTCAAAGTCTTGTGTTTTTGTTTCTTTTATTGTTTTTTCTTTTTCAACGATTTTTTCGTCTTTATTTTCTGGTTTAATTTTTTCCATAATTTCCATATTTCCTTTTTCCAAATTTTTGTAAATTTAAAGTAAATAAAAAGAGAAGCACTTTTTATTTGGTGCTTCTCTAATTACTATTTATTTATAAATCAATAGACTATGCTTGTGTAACTACACCGATAATTGAATCATAAACAAAATCAACACCTGCTCTGTATGTTAAAGATGCTCTTTCTGTTTTGTCGTCTGTTTCAATAGCAGTTCTTTGAATGTTGAATAAATCACCTTCAAATACTGTTTTAACTGGTCTTGAACCAACGAAAGGAAGAACAAATACAACATTGTTGTGGAACAAGAATGCAGGAGCACCAGCATTTGTATTTGTATTTACTGTTACAGGATTGATAAGGTTATTAATTTTTACTAATGGAGCACCAGCGTGTTGACCAACATAACCCATTTTTACCCATTCTTCACTTACACCAGTTTTTAAGAAGTCATTATCAGGTAAAACTTCTCTTAATGCTGGTAATGTTCCGATAATAGATGGTTGTGTTCCGCCATTAGCACTTTGAACAGCCATAACTGCCATATCAATATTGTCTGTTGTTAAACCAGTAAATCTGTATGAAGCAGGAACTTGTAAAGCCATAGCGTGTAATCTATTATATGCTTCAACTGTAAAGTAATTAGCAAAGCCTTGTGCTGCTCTGAAGAAATTTTTACCAAAATCTTCTTTGCCAGCAGCAACTCTATACCAATCTGTTGAGAAAGTAATGTTTAATGGTTCTGTATTTACAGTTTTTGAAATCTTATATTTCTTTTGTTCGCCACCAAAACTGATACCTTCTGCACTTCTATTTACTTGGAAAATTTCATTGCTTTCAACTTCAAACTCTGCAGTATCACCATAAGCAATATTTCTTACTTCGTTGTACATACCAGTAAATAATTCTGTAACTGATGGGGTAACGGTTGTCAAAACTGCTGTGATTACATCATAATATCTTTCGCTTTCACCAGTTTTTAATGGGTTTTGTCTTCTAAATTCTGAACGAGTTTCTTTTGTAAGTTCAAGTTCGTTGTTTTGGAAAACATATCTAAATAAAGCAGTTTCAAATGCTTTATTTAACATAGAATAATCTTCTGTAGATTCTTTAATTTCATAATTTGCTTTTTTTACTTGTTCAGCATAGTTTTTAGCAATGTGTGCTTCTGTTAAATCAACACCCATTCTAACCACTTTTTCTAAATCAGCATCGCCACGAAGACCAAGTGATTTTTGGCTATTAACATAATTATCAATACTAAATAATTTGTTCATATTAAAATTTTTCTCCTTCTCTTTATAATTAAATAATATTTTTTAAAAATTAAATCTTTACTACTTTGCAAAGATATTTTGAACCAAGGCCTTGTAAGCCTGCTGTTAATGGTAATTCTGCTTGAACGATAAGTGCAAGTCCGCTAGCAGGAGCACCACTTTGTGCTGTAAATTGGAATGAGCCGTTTG
>JAFWWV010000023.1 GCA_017523305.1 Clostridia bacterium | reverse complement strand
CAGCAATATAACTTCTTATAACAGCACCATCACTACTATTTCCTTGTGGGGTAAAGTTGTTTGGATTTTTTGCAAAAACATCAGTTAATTCTCTTAAATTTAAAACTCTCATTCCTTCTCTAGAAACTTTACCCACTTCATTGTTTTGAGTTCTATCTCTTCCAAATAATCTTTGTAAGGGCGATAAGAAAGGGTTTGCTGCTACTTGAACAACACCTTTTACGTGTTGATAAGCATTTTTTACTCTCGCTATTCTTAACTCTCTTATATTTTGTGCTGCTTGAACTCTAGTTTCAGGATTCTTAAGCATAGCTTTATTCATTTTTATCATTTCTTTATAAGAAAAATTATCTGCCTGTATTTCCATTGGACTTGCATTCCATTGCGCAGGAGACTTTGAACCATCTTTATTTCTTAAAAAAGAACTAAAAAGTCTTTGTACTTGATTGGTTAAACCTTTTGTTTTAAATTGTCTTATATGTCTTTCTTCGTGTAAAAGAGTTTTATAAATATCTTCGGCGTTTTTGGAATTTATAACATACCCTACGTTTGCTGTAATTGCATTAAGTCCACCAAAGGTTGTTGCTAAACTACCAGCACGACCAATAATAAAACCAAAAGGGGTGCTTTTTGTGTTCCATTTAGTTGTACAATATTTATCTACATTATTAAATGCTTGTTGAAAGAATATTGCTTTTTCAATATTAGAAAGTTCAGAAAAATTTCCTTTTACAGAGCTTATATGTTCATACATTTGTTCTCTTAATCTTTCCAATGCTTGAGATTTAGTACTCATTTACTTCTCTCCTTTATTTATTGTAGCATACTTAATGTTGTTTTTTAAGTTTTTTGTGCTTTTTTGTCTTTTTGCACAATTTTAAAAAAAATGTGGAAAAGTAATTATTCAAATACTATTTTTGCTTTTTTACCATCAAAAGTAAAGTGTGTGTGGGCACCATTTACTATTGCCCAGTTAGGAGAAGTATGTCCTATATCTAAATCAATAACTATTGGAACATTTAAATCCTTTAAATGCTCGTAATTTGCTTGTTTATAATCATAGTCAAACAAAGGTGTAGTATTAAGTGGCCTACCTATTAAAACGGCTTTTACGCCTTCAAACCAACCTGCGTTTTTCAACTTCCAAATAACACGAAGTTGCTCTAAAACATTTAAATCACAACTTTCAAAAAACCAAATAATGCCTTTATCTTTATTTCTTTTTACAAAATTTTTAACTTTATCAAATTTTGTTCCACAAAGTGTGGATAAAACATCTAAACATCCACCTATTAACAAACCAGAAACATCTACTTTTTTATGGTCAGACAATATATTTGGGGTTGTTTTTTGTGTTAGGTTATATCCGTTTAACTCGTTTCCTTCTTCTTTTCTGTTACTTTCAATTTCATATTTTGTAAAAGATGTTTGTTCAACTTTTTTACCACATAAAATATCGTAATTTTCTTTTAAACTTTTATGCCATTTTTTCATACCAAAATTGCAAAAATTGCTAGCATAAACTGATGTTTTATCACACAAAGTTGCAAGTAAAAATGATAAGCAAGTATTATCCGAAAAACCTTGAAAAAACTTGTTTTTTGCTTTTTTTATTTTATCAAAATTTATATAAGGCAACATTTCCATTTCAAATTCGCCACCAGCCATTGAAATTATGCCTTTTATTTGGTCATCAAAAAATAGTTGTTCAAACTCTTTTGCTCTTATTTTTGCATCACTACTACGAGCTAAAACATTACCAAAACTATTTTCGGTAAAAACAATTTCGTGACCTAATTTTTTAAAATTTTTTACAGCATTATCACATCTTTTTTGGTAGTAGCCTTCGCCACAACCCATTGACGGAGCACATACCCCTATTTTATCGCCTTTTTTTAATGGTTCAAAATTTTGCATTTTTACTTCTCTACTTTTTTTATTTTTTTATTAGTGTAAATTTTTTATTTAAATTATGTCAAATAAAAAGTTTAATTTTGATGTTAACTTTTTAATTATAAATTTAATATATATTATTTGTGTAAATTTTTACTTTATTTAAGTTAATGTTTGTGCTAAAATATTCTAGAATTTTTTAACTAAAAGGCAAAAAAATATGAATATTAAAAAACTTATTATTGACTGCTTTGATGAAGAAGTAAAAGTTAATTTTAATTTATTACCTGAAAATATTGCCACCCCACCAAACAATACTATGGGCGATTTTTGTATGCCTTGTTTTGCTTGGGTAAAAACACTTCACAAATCTCCAATGGAAGTTGCAAAAGATTTAACAACCAATTTTAATTACGAAGGTGTTGTTGAAAAAACTGAAGTTGTAGGTGGATATTTAAACTTCTTTTTAAACAAAAAAATTGTTAGTTTAAATGTTTTAGCAGAAATATTAGCAAGCAAAGAAAATTTTGGAAAAAGCGACGAAGGTCAAAACAAAACAATATGTTTAGATTTTTCTTCAGTTAACCTTGCAAAATATATGCACATAGGTCACTTAAGCACAACAGTTATTGGCAATTGCTTAAGAAATATTTTCAACTTTTTAGGTTATAAAACAGTTGCAATTAACTATATTGGTGACTATGGTACACCTTTTGGAAAAATGATTACAGCTTATAAATTATGGGGAAATGAAAAAGACCTTAACGCAAAAGGTGTAGACTATATTCAAGACTTATATATTAAGTTCTGCCAAGAAGCTGAAAATGATGAAGAACTTAACGAACAAGCAAGAATTTGCTTTGCAAAAATAGAAAACAAAGACCCTGAAATTTACCCTATATATGAAAAATTTATAAAAATTTCTATTGACGAAGTACAAAAGATTTATAGTTTACTTAACATTAAATTTGATAGTTGGCGTGGCGAAAGTTACTATAGCGATAAAATGGATCCTATTGTTAATGAACTTAACAAAAAAGGTTTATTACAAGATAGTAACGGTGCAAAAATTGTTGACTTAAGTGAATATAATTTAGGCGCTTGTTTAATTAGAAAATCAGATGGTTCAAGTCTATATGCAACACGTGACCTTGCTGCTTGTGATGATAGATATAACAATTACAACTTCTTCAAAAGTTTGTATGTAACTGATGTTTCACAAAAACTTCACTTTAGTCAATTCTTTAAAGTTTTAGATTTATTAGATAGAGAATATGCTCAAAACCTTCACCACATTTTTTATGGTAGATTTAGTTTGCCTGATGGTAAAATTGCAAGCCGTAAAGGTAAACAAGCAATACTTAAAGATATTTTAAGTTATTCAATTAATAAAACTAAAAATATTGTAAACGATAATAAAAATTTAACTGAAGAAGAAAAAGAAAAAGTAAGTACTTCAGTTGGTGTGGGCGCAGTAGTATTTAGTGCTGTTAAAAACGAAAAAATTAAAGACGTTGTTTTTGACCTTGACGAAGCACTTGATTTTAATGGCGAAACCAGCCCTTATATTCAATATACACACGCAAGATGTTGCAGTATTATAAAGAAGTCAAATGTTGCTGATGATTGCATTTACGACCTTGATTTTAACCAAATTGACAACGAATCTAGTTATGAATTGCTTAAAACATTAAATAGATTCCCTGACATAGTTAAACAAGCAAGCGAAAAGTTTGAGCCTTGTTTTGTAAGCAGAATTCTTATTGATATAAGTAAAGCATTTAACAAATATTACAGCAACAATAGGGTTGTTGAAGATAACAAAACAAACAAAACTCGTTTAGCTTTAGTAATGGCAACAAAAATTATTTTAGCTTCTGGCTTAAAATTACTTGGTATTGACGCTTTAGAAAAAATGTAATTTTTAATAAATAAAAAATACATAAAACTCAAAAATATTTGATTTAAAATTTTATTTATGTTAACTTATTTATGAATAAGGGAGTAGTTAGCTTTATTTAAATAAAGTGATTGACCTACAACAAGATATTTTTTATCAGGTTCAATCTTAATTAACCAGACTTATGCTATTGTTTATATATTGCTTTTTATAGCTTTATATAAAAGTGGCATAGGTCTTTTTTTAAAGTAATATAATATACTAAATCTTATTCAACCTATTTTACTAATTTAACAAGGAGAAAAAATGAAAAGTTT
>JAFWWV010000158.1 GCA_017523305.1 Clostridia bacterium | reverse complement strand
TATTTGTCAATACTAGTAACAATAATTGTATTTTTTGCACATTTTTATTTTTTAATATAAATTGTAGTAATTATAATAATAAAAGTATTGGTTTTTTTAAAAAAATATGTATAATATAAGGGTAAATTAATTAAAAGAGAGAAAAACTTAATTATGGTTAGCTTAAAAAACAATAAATATCATACACATATGTGTGGTAACTTAAACGCAAAACACATTGGTGCAGTAGTAAAAGTTGCAGGTTGGGTAAACAACATTCGTAAAATGGGAGCATTAACTTTTATTACATTACGTGACCAAACAGGAGTTGTTCAAGTTTTTGTAGAAGATGAAAAACTTGTAGAAAATTTAAGTAGGGAAAGCACAGTTTCTATTACAGGTGAAGTTAGGTCTAGGGGTGAAAAAAATATTAACCTTGAAATGAAAACTGGCGAAATTGAAATTCTCGCTCAAGAATTAACTGTTCTTGGCGCTTGTACTGAAGTTTTACCTTTTGAAATTTTAAAAGCAAGAGAACAAAACGAAAATACAAGAATGAAATATCGTTACCTTGACTTAAGAAACGAACAAAACTATACAAACATTATTTTAAGAGCAGAACTTTTAAAGTTTATTAGACAACAAATGAACGACCTTGAATTTATGGAAGTTCAAACCCCAATTTTAACATCTTCAAGCCCAGAAGGTGCAAGAGACTTTTTAGTTCCTAGCAGAATGAATCCTGGTAATTTTTATGCATTACCACAAAGTCCACAACAATTTAAACAACTTTTAATGGTTAGTGGCTTTAATAGATATTTCCAAATTGCTCCTTGCTTTAGAGATGAAGACGCTAGAGCAGATAGAAGTCCAACAGACTTTTATCAACTTGACTTTGAAGTAAGTTTTGCAACTCAAGACGAAATTTTACAAGTTTTAGAAACAGTTTTATATAATACATTAACAAACTTTACAAAATTAACAGTTGACCAACCACCTTTTAGAAGAATTAAATTTAATGAAGCTATGTTAACATATGGTTCAGATAAACCAGATTTAAGAAACCCATTAACTTTAGTTGACCTTACTGAAGAATTTACAAATCACGAATTTTCAGTATTTAACAGTAAAAATATTTTTGCTATTAAAGCAAAAGCAAACGAAATGGGCAGAAGATTCTTTGATGCTTTAACTGATTACATAAAACTTCAAGGAGCTGGTGGTTTAGTTTACTTAAAATATGAAGAAAACGCTTTAACAGGTCCTGCAGCTAAATTCTTTAGCGAAAGTGATATTCAAAAATTAAAATCAAAACTTTCTCTTGAAAATGGCGATACAGTTTTTGTTATTGCTGACGCAAAAAGATTAAAAGCAATGAAACTTGCTGGCCTTCTTAGAAATGAACTTGGCGAAAAATTAGATTTAATTGATAAAACAACATTTAAACCTTGTTTTGTAGTAGATTTTCCTTTCTATGAAGAAGATGATGAAGGTAAAGTAGAGTTTTCTCACAACCCATTCTCAATGCCACAAGGCGAAATGAAGGCTTTAAAAGAACAAAATCCATTTGACATTATTGCTTATCAATATGACTTAGTTTTAAACGGGGTAGAACTTGCTAGTGGTGCTGTAAGAAATCATAACCCAGAAGTTATGGTTGAAGCATTTAGAATTGCTGGATATCCAAGAGAAGTTGTAGAAAACAAATTCCCAGCATTATTTAACGCATTTAAATACGGCGCACCACCACACGCAGGCGCTGCAATTGGTTTTGATAGATTACTTATGTTTATTTGTAATGAAGAAAGTATTAAAGAAGTTATTGCTTTCCCTATGAACAAATCAGCACAAGATCCACTTATGGGTGCTCCAAACCAAGTAACTGAACAACAATTAAAAGATGTTCATATTAAACTTGATTTACCAAAACCTAAAAAAGATGAAGAATAATACATAAAAAAATAAAACCACAAGAAATTATCTTGTGGTTTTTGTTTTATTATTAGTTATTGAACAACTGTTGGATCTAAAGTTGAAGTTGGTTGAAAAGTTGTTTCAGTGTTTTCAGCAACTCTTAAATCTCTTTGTTCTAAAAGTGTACCAAATAATTTTGGATCCATACCATTTACAAGTAAAGCTTCTGGGTTATTAAAACCTTCTGGCATAGTTGTAAAGTTATCAGTTAACTCTTTTTTAGTATCATATAAAAATCTTGCAAGACCTGGGTCCATACCATCAATTAAGTCTGGTTGACTAAAATTAAATTGACTTGGCTTTGAAGTGGTAGGTGAAGGAATAATATCTTCAATTGTATCTTCATAAGAGTCTTCAGGTTCAGCCGGTGTTAAATATGATAAATCTTCAACATCAGTTACTGAAGCAGCGTTTGTAATTTCAGTTAAAATTGGGTTTTCAGGTTCAGATTTTGAATTGTTTGATAAAATACTTTGTACAAGTTCGTTAGGAAATTCTTCAGGAAAGTGAATTTGCAAAAGTGTTTCAAGATAATCAATACCTTCAACTATACCTTTGCAACCATGCATTATTTTAAGTCTTTCTTCTAAAGTAACATCTTTTGAAAGTTCTGCTGCATAGTAAGTTGATTGTACACTTTCTCTAATTTCGCACATTTCTTCATACATATTTCCACGGGTTTCACTGCCTAAACAAGTTAAACCAGTTCTTAAACCATTTTCAATTGACATTAATTGACGATTAGAGTCTTCCCAATTTACATTGTTTTGGTTACTCCAATCTATATTCATTTCGTCAAATCTTTTATTTCTAAGCATTGCAAGTATTATATAGTTTTTTGTGTTTTCATTTGCTTTGAATTGCATTATTTTTATTAATCTCCGTTAGAATTAAATTGATTAAAAGTTTTTTAAATCTTTTATTGGTTAAAAATTTTTATTTAACCAACAGTATTATATCAAAAAAACAAATCTAAAACAATAGGCAATTTTTTATCATTTATAAGAGTTTTTGCTTTTGTAAAATCTTTTTCTATTTGATTCCATGTATTTTTCATTTCTTTGTCCTAAATTATTTTTTTAAATTATAAAAAATGCGACTAAAATTTTAGTCGCGTTTTTTGGTACCACCAACGGGATTCGAACCCGTATTGCCGGCTTGAGAGGCCAGTGTACTAACCCTTATACTATGATGGCTTAAAATTACTTTGTAATAATAACAAAACGAGTTTTAAAATGCAATAGAATATTTAAACTTTTTACAAAAAACACGATTATTTTTGACTATTATATGTTGTTTATTGTAAACTTTTTATAAATAAAAAAGGGAACATACTTTTGATTAAATTAGTTAACTTTAGGTCTATATTTTTATTGTTTTTAATTAGTATGGCTTGTATTTACTTTAGTTTTAAAGTAATAATTAGTCCGTACTATTTATTTGCGCTAATTATACCTATTGTTTGGTTTATAATCTTAATTTTTAAGAAAAGATATATTTTATTAGCAGTTAGTTTTTTATTAATTTCTTTTTTATGTTCCTATACAATTATATATTTAACAAACTATTCAAATAAAAATGTAGAAAATCAAGTTATAACTATTCAAGCAAGAATTGAAGATATAAATAATATAAACTCAAATTTTTCATATGTAACATTAAGTGATGTTTTTGTAAAAGACAATAAAAATGTTAACGCATTAATTGATGGTAATATTTCTGTTGGTTTAAGCAATTATAACAATACTTTTTATGATGTTGGTTATTATGTTTCTTTTAAAACAGAATTAACTTGTGTTGAACCTATAGTTAACAACGAAATAAATTCTTTTTATTTAAAGAATAATATTAGGTATGAAGTTTCTAAAACCATTAACATAAACAATGTAACATTAATAGAAGGTAATAAAACTTTAACCGAACAATTTAAAGAATATAATCAAAAACTACTAATTAATGGTTTGGGTGAAGACGAAGGAAATATTGCTTTTGCTGTTTTGTTTGGCGATAGAGAAGATGTTAATGATAATCTACTTGAAATATTTAAAACTTCTGGTGTTATGCATATATTTGCTGTGTCTGGTTTGCATATTGGTTTAATTGTTACACTTATTTACTTTTTATGTAAAAAGTTAAAACTTAAAGAAAATGTAACTTTTATTGTTTTAACAGTTTTATTAATTTTTTATTGCTATTTGTGTTCCTTTTCAGCACCAGTATTAAGAGCAAGCATTATGGCGTTAGTAGCACTATTTGCTAAAATTGTTTTAAGAAAGAACGATATTCTAAACACATTAAGTTTATCTGGTTTAATATTGCTTACTATTAATCCATTAAATTTATTTGATGTAGGCTTTCAAATGACGTTTGTTTCAGTTTTTGGAATAATTTTGTTTGGTAGTTTATTTAATAAAATTAAAATAAGTAATAAGATTGT
>JAFWWV010000022.1 GCA_017523305.1 Clostridia bacterium | reverse complement strand
TGTTAATGATAAAATAAGAATGTATAAAAAGTGCAAAATAAAAGTGTACAAAATTATACATTCTTTTAGTTTGTGTTATAGTTATCTTGAGGTGATTATAACAATGATAGAAAAAGAAAAATTATTGCAGGAGGTAACATTATTAAAAATGGAAGGAATAAAACCAAATTATTCAGAATTATCCAGAGTACACAAATGTGATAGGAGAACAGTAAAAAAATATTATAACGGATATATTAAAGGTTCAGAGCATAGAAAGAAAAAGTCAAAATTAGATAAATATGAAGATGAAATAAAAATAAAACTTGAAATACCAGGAATTACCATTTCGGGATTATATAATTATTTAAATAAAAAATACGGAAAAATTGGAAGTTATACAAATTTAAGAGCATTTATTATAGCAAAAAATTTAAAACCAAATAAAAGAAATATACCACACTTAAGATTTGAGACCGAATATGGTAAACAAATGCAATTTGATTGGAAAGAAGATATTCAAATGTATAACAAATATGGAGAAATTTTTAATTTTAATGTATTTTCAGCAACATTATGTGCAAGTAGATTTCACATATTTATATATAGTAAAAATAAAACAAGATTTGATGTTGAAAGATGCTTAATACAAACATTTCAAAAGTTAGGTGGATTACCAAAAGAAATATTAACAGACAATATGAGTAGTATTGTAGATACAAATAAGCATAAATTCACAAAAGAATTTAAACATTTCACAAAAGATCTTGGAATAATAGCAAATAAATGCAAAGTAAGGCATCCATATACAAAAGGAAAAGTCGAATCATCTAATAGATTTGTTAATTGGTTAAAACCTTATAATGGAGAATTTGAAACAGAAAAAGATATAATAAAAATAATAGAAAATATAATGAAAGAAGCAAATCAAAAACCAAATGAAACAACAGGAGTTCCACCAATAATGTTATATCAAAAAGAAAGAGAATATCTTAATCCATTGCCAGAAGAAAAAATAATGAACCAATATTTAAAAGATACAATTGCGGTAAAAGTATCAAATGAATCATTATTTTATTACAAAGGAAAAAGATATTCAGTAAGTTCAGAGTATATTAATAAAACAGTATATATAACCGAATATAATAATAGACTCTATGTACATTATAACAAAGATTTAATAACAATGCACGATATAAGTGAAAGAAAAATTAATTATAAGAAGGAACATTATGTAGAAGGACTTCAGAGCATATTAAAAGGAATTGAGCAAGAAAAAATAGAAGAACAAGCAAGAGAATCGTTAGAATTATTAAATAATATATAAAAGGAGAATGGAAAAAATGAATAATTATAATAAATTAATAAACAACTTAGAAATATTAAAATTAAATAGAATAAAAGAAAATTTGGATAAATATATAGATTTAATAAATCATAAAGAAAAGAATTATATAGATTCATTATATGAATTAACGAATTTAGAAATAGAAGTTATGAAAGAGAAGAAAATAATGCATTCAATACAGTTCGCGGGATTTCCATATATAAAAGAATTTGAGGACTTTGATTTTTCATTTCAACCATCAATAAATAAAGAAGAAATAATGGATTTTAAAAATTTAAGATTTTTAGAAAGTGCAGAAAACATACTATTTGTAGGAAGTCCAGAGTTGGTAAAACACATTTAGCAACAGCAATAGGGTTAGAAAATGCAAGGAATAATCATAGTACATATTTTATAAATTGTAATGATCTAATTCAATCATTGAAAAAATCATTAATGCAAAATAGACTTGAAGATAAATTAAAAACATTGTCAAAATACAAATTATTAATAATAGATGAAATAGGTTATTTACCAATAGATGTAGAAGGAGCAAATTTATTATTTCAATTAATAAATAGAAGATATGAAAGAAATTCAATAATAATAACAACAAATAAAGCATTTTCAAAATGGGGTGAATTATTTGGAGATGCAACAATAGCAAATGCAATATTAGACCGACTGTTACATCATTCTCATATAATAAATATTACTGGAAAATCTTATCGCTTAAAAGATAAAATAAAGCAAACAACAAAAAATGAAGAAAAATAATTGTGAAAATTGTACATTTTTATTTTGTAATTTTTTTACAAAATTATATTGACATTAACAATAATGGAGAAATATTAACAGAAGATCTAGAAATGCATTTTATACAAATACCAAAAGCAGAAAAGGAAAAAATAAAAACAACTTTAGATTTATGGATAAGATTTATAGGAAATATAAAAGATGAGGAGGTAGAAAAAATGAAATATGAAGTTAATGAAGAAACAATGAATGCAGTAATGAAAGCACAAGAAGAATATTGGAAGATAATGGCCGACCCTGAAACAAGAAGAATTGCAGAATTAAGAGAAAAGGCAATAAGAGATGAAGTAACAAATATAAATGGTACTAAAAGAGAAATCGCCAGAAAACTAAAAGAAGAGAAAGTAGACATAGAAATAATAATAAAAACTACAGGATTAACAAAAGAAGAAATAGAAAGACTATGATTTGTTTTATAAAAAACGAAAAGATATGAATTGTAAAAAGTTGTAATTTACATAAATGTATGATATAATTATTCAGCACATAAGAGTTAATATGCTCTTGTTGAACAATACTTATATGGTCAGATAAGTATTAAATCTTATTGTAGGAGGAATTCTTAAATATGGTAGACAATAGCAATAAGATGCCGCCTGATCCTCAGTTTGAAAAATTGGGTTTAAAAGGATGGCGTTGTTTTAGAGAAACATTATTAGCCATAAAGAAACACTATAATTTATATGGTGATATTGTTTTGGAGAAACAGCTTGGTGAAAGCATAGACATATATAAGGATGCTTTTAAAAGCGCAAATTTTGAGGATGCAATTCGCAAAATTTGGGAAGAAAGATATCATTATATTGCCGGTACTCTTGCTGAGTTAATATCTCTTTACGAAAAGGCATTTGAAGAAGGTATTGAATGGGATTATTTATTGCCTGAATCAACATCTTATAAAGACGGAGAAACCAGAGGAAATGATAAAACATTTTCTTTATCAAAAAAACTGTATGTTGACATAGTATCGATAGCATATGAGAACGATAAGAAATTTATTGTTGTTAAAGACAACAATGCCTATGAGCTGAGTTTTATAGATAATCCCAGAAATAGCAGCGATACTTTTAACAAAATAAATATGAAGAAAATTAACGTTATCGCAGTTGAATAAAGTCGATTAACAAAAAACAGCACTGCCTGACCAGAGTGCTGTTTTTCTATATTTTATAAAGTTACATTATACATTTCTATTTAAATTACCATTTGTATATTCTTTACCTTCTAAACGTTTTCCTTGTTTTACAGTATTAATAATGTTATTTATTTCATCTATTGTTTCATCTAAAATATCAATTCTAAAATTATCTATATTGCTTATTTCGTTTGTGTCTAATGAAGTAATCTTACTATTATATATAGTTGTAACAGTTTGAATATTATCAGGAATTACTCTAAATAAAAAGTTCATTCTATCTTTTAGATAATATTTGTTTTGACTATTGCATCTTTGACCACAATCAGGATAACATTTGTTAGCCTTTCCAAGTAAACAATAATTAGATGTCATTAAAGGAATATTTCCATATACTATAAATTCTGTTGGAATATTTGAATTTATAGAAATAGAATTTATTTCATCTTTATTTAATTCAGGTGATACTGTAATAGTATTTACGTTAAAATTATTGATTGTTTCATTATTAAATACATTTAAATTGTAGTTTCC
>JAFWWV010000021.1 GCA_017523305.1 Clostridia bacterium | reverse complement strand
TGAAGAATTGTCAATTGTTTTTTAAAAAAAATCTAAAAAAAATTAAAAATATTTTTAAGTAGTAGAAATATATTGTTTTTACTACTTTTTTTATTCAAATAATACTTCTCTTAAGAGAAGTTGCGAAATTTTACAACCAAAAAGAACTATGGCATAAAATGACATAGTTTTAGCAGAGTATTAAGTTGTAATATCTTATTCAACGACACCCCAATCTAAAAGCAATAATTCCTTTCGCTTCTCTTTAGGTGTCAACCAAGACAATTTTCCATCTCGAGATTTTAAAGTTGATATTGGTATTGAATTTGAACGATTTAAATATGCTTTCATTTGAAGCTTTAAATCTTCATAAGAATAAAATTTTAAATATTTATAAAATCTTTCATTGTCGTTTCTATGCGACCTTTCAACTTTACCATTGTGCCTTGGTGTTCTTGGTTTAATAGTTTTATGAATAATTTTATTTGCTAAACAATATCTATCAAAGATATGTTCTTTTTCATTTTTAAGTTTTGTATAAGTAAATTCGCTTCCATTATCTGTTTGAATTATATCAGGTTTATAACCATAATAAATAATTGCTCTCTTGATAAAGTCAACAGTTGAAAGACCAATTTGTTCTTCGTATGGGTAAATAAATCTTTCTCTTGTTGCTTCATCAATAACTGTGTATTGATAAAAATGTCTATCAGCTTGAAATGGTCCAACATAACAACTTCTTGGAACATACTTAACATCAAGCTGCCATTTTACACCAATAGAAACAGGTGTATCATAATGTTGTGGAACATATTTATTTTTCTTTTTAACATCTTTATACCAACCATTTTTACGAAGAAAACGATACAAACTAACAGGGTTACGAACATAAGCATAATTTAATCTTAATTTGCCATAAAGTTCGTTTAAACCGATATTTGGGTTTCTTTTAATAACATTTTTAATATTTTTAATTTCTTCTGATGTATGGCTGTTTGGGTGTGGTGTATGTGGTGCGCAATATTTAGGTTCTAAACTTTCAATAGTTCCATCATATATTCGCTTCCAACGATAAAGAGTTTGTATTGTGCAGTGGTATCTATGAGCTGTAAATTCAAATGTTGAAACTTTTAATAATTTTAATGCATTTAATTTTTCTTGAGCTGAATATGCTGTTTTATATATTTTTTTAATTTGTCTTTTTCGCATTTGTGTATCTTCCTTTTGTCTTGTTTTGTCGAATTTTAATATAAGTTTGTAATTTAATTGATTTTTATAAAAATTTTAATAATATTATATTTGATATTATTTTTAAGGGGTTCTAATGAAAAATAAACATGAATGTTGTTATTGTGGAGAATTAACAAGTTATGAACTTTGCAGAGATTGTTATTATGAAGCTAAAGATGGCTTTATAATTAAAAATGAAGATGGCATTTGGATTAGAAATATTAAAAAAGGTAATGAATATAGATTTTATGATGAAAATAAAAATTATTATCTAAAACAAGAAATTCTTAATGAATTTGAAATGAGATTTTTTAACATAGTAAGAAGTACTTTAAGTAAAAAATATGCAATTATTCCACAAGTAAATTTACAATCAATTATTACAACAGATTCAATTAAAAGAAATGATGAATTATACAGAAATGTTGATTTTGCTTTATTTTATGCAAAAGATTTTACACCATTTTTAATTATTGAATTAAACGGTCAACAACATTATACAAATGAATACAATAAAGAAAGAGATAAAAGCATAAAACAAATATGTGATAGAGTTCAATTACCAATATTAACAATAGATATTAAAGATTTAAGAAAAATGAAAAACAGCGAAATTTTTAATATAATGAAAAAAGTAATTAGTTATTTAAATCCATCTTTCTTTAAAAAATTATTTAAAAAACAAGTTGATAAAATGGACTTAACTTGGACTAAAGAATACATAAAAAAAACCAGATAATATATCTGGTTTTATTTTTTTATTTAAAATATAAGTTTTTATTTGGATTGCAACTTTAAAAGAGCATTTTCTTGTTTTACTTTCAATAATTCTTTTGATAATAATTTGTTTTTCATTTGTTCTTTATATAGTTCTGAATTTGCATTTGTAATTGTATCTGATAATAACTTTTTTAATAAATAAATTTTATTTTCCAGTTGTTGTATATATTGTAATGAATTTGTATTTAAATTAAACATTTTTTGTCTTTATTCCTTTTAATTTTTCATATTCTTTTTGTAAGTCCCAAATCATATTAAGAAGTTGATTTTTAGTTTTGTTTTTAAAATATTCAAAATCATAATGTTGTTTTGGGTTGTAAGCCATTGGAATTTCTTCTTCAATAACTTGTTCTTTAGTTTTATCTTTATTAACAGCTTTATCTAAATTTTGTAAAGCTTTAATATTTTTAACATATTGTCTTATAGTGTTTACTGACATATCAGGTCGGAGAACCTTATTAGCCAAATCAGTTTTTAATTGTTGAACATCAATAGTAATAAGTTCATAAAGTTTACTTTTTGAAAATTTTGCAAATATAGGGTTGATTATTGGTTCTTGGTTCTCGATAATAATAAATTTTTCATAGCAAGAGATAATTCTACTTGACTGTGTTTTATCAATATTAAAAGTTTTCATAATAGAATCAAAAGAATAACCCATATTATATTCACTATTTTTAACATTTAAATAAATATGTGAATAATGAAATTTTGTAAACAATTGTTTAAGCTCATAAGTAAAGAAACATAAACTTGCAAAATTTCTATCATTTGCCAAGCAAACATTTTTTAAGTTTTCAAATAAAAATTTAAAATACTCTAAATCTTCAGCTTGACAATTATCTTTAATATTATAATCATAATCAATATCAAGTTCTAAATCACTTGGAATATAATCGTTCATTTTATTGTATTCCTTTTAACTGATTATTTTCTAATAACAATCTATTACATTTTTCTGACCAATAACCAATAGCTTTTTGTAAACTTTTACTATTTGATTGTTCAATTTGTAAAGCACATTTATATAAATCTAATTCGATTTTAAGCTTTTTATTTTTGCATTTTTGTTCTTTTAAACTTGCTTTTAATAATTCAATATTTTCCATTTTTGTTTTCTCCTAGATATTGTTAAAAATAATACTTGATTTTTTATATTAAGTAGCATATAATACTTATAGAAAGTTGGGTGAAAAGAAACTTATGTTTCCAATCCGTAATCCTATGTTGTAGATAAAAATATTTAGTGCTACGCGCATGTCTTTCTAAAGAAGATAGTTAATTCTATCTTCTTTTTTTATTATTTTTTTTATCTTGTTTTATAAGATAATTAAGAAAAGGTTTATCAGATGAATGAATTCTATAATCTTTATATTTTGAATCATATTTATAATCATTATAATTATTTTTTTCAATTTGTTTTTTTACATAACAAGGACTCTTATCCAAAGGATCAATATTTTCATTCATCAAATGTTTTTCACCTTTATAATCAAAATCATGTGTAAACCCAAAACCTTTTACTTTTTTATTTTTTTGCCAAAAAACAAAAGATGGGTGTCCAGTTTTTTTATTTTTTTGAAAACCTTTAACATTTCTATAATTTTTCTTATTCAAGTATTTCTCCTTTAAAATATATATTAAATATTTCTTCATCAGATAAAGGAACTAAACCTTTATCTAAAAATTGTTTCATGTCATTGTCAATTTTTACTTGCAAGACATTATAATCATTTACATAAACCCCTTTTGCATTTTGTATATAGGGGTTATTTTTTATACAAGATAATTCTTCAATAGCTGTTGGTATTTCAAATTCAGTTCCAATATACTTTTTAACTAAATATGGAACATTAAGGTTAGCAGAATAGTAGAATCTCTTTTTAAATACTTCTGTTGAACCAAGTGCTTTTTCAACATACTTTTTAACATAACTATTACATCTTTCACGAGAAACTATTCTACTGACTGTTGTGAAGCCATAAACAAATGAAGTTGCATTATATATTGGTTCGCCATCAGTATCTTTATGTTCAAATAAATGTTTAGTTCTTTCATAATAAGAACGAGAAACAACACCATTATATTTTTTCTTTGCCCAAGAACAACAAACTTTGCCTGAATTAACTAAACCCATTTGTGATGGTGTTAAACCAGCTGTAAGTAAATGGAAGTGAAAACAACCATCTTCGTGTCGTTCAGGGAAAGTCATATATTTAAAACATGGAAATAGCTTTTTAATATTGTTTATGTATTTTTCATAACAATTAAAAACAGCTTGTGCATTGGTTCTATCAATCTTTTGTTTATCAAATGTTAAAGTCCAAAACCAATCAAAATCGTTCATTGAAAGAAGCATATTCATTAAGATTGTAGTTCTTCTTAAACTTGCATTGTAGCTATTAAGAATATCTTTCTTTTTATATTCAGTTATTTCTCCTGTCTGAAGATTTAACTTTAATCTTTCTCCATCAATATCTATTGGAGAAAAGTTTTTTATAATTTTTCTATTCGGCTTAAAATAAAAAGAACAAAGTGTTTCATCTCTATAGATTCTTTCAGTCGAATAAACATTATAAGTAAGTAG
>JAFWWV010000157.1 GCA_017523305.1 Clostridia bacterium | reverse complement strand
TATTAAATATATGTCGAAAGTTGTAAAAATTTGATAGATTTTAATAAAAAAGTTAATCTTTTAATTTTTAATTAATTTAATATAAAGTTTTTAATTTTATAATCATAAATAAATGAGCAAAAAAAAGACTAAGCGTTTTTTTACCTAGTCTTTTATTTTTTTATTTTCTTTTTTTTTACTTTTGTTTTTAAAAACTTTAATTGTTTTTTCAGTTTTTGGTTTTTTTTACAGTTTATTATTTAAAACTTCTTTACAAATTAATTCCAGTCGTCCCAGTGTATTGGTAATTGGTTTTGACTAAAGTGATCCCATTTTTCAAGAGTTTTTTCGCCCTTTTTGTTAACCCTACAACAAGCAGTAATTATGTTTGTTTTTGCGCTACTTGTATCATTTATATATGCTTTTACATAGTTATCTCTTTTAACTGCAGCAGTTGTTTGATAATCTTCATATAAAAAGTAATGTTCTAGTGTAGTTGTAGTTGTTTTGCCCCAATAATATGCATTTATAAACAACATATTTTCATCATTTTTAGTTTTATCAAAAGCGTTTTCAATAAAACTTTCTCCTTGGTTATAAAATACATATCGGCTGTTTCCTGCACCAATTTCAAAAGCGTGAGAATAAGTAAGAACAAGTATATCTGCATCAAGGTTTTTATATTTTGTGTTAAAAGCTTGCATAGTGTTTTCTGATGCTTCGCATACATACAACATTTTAAAATCGTTGTAAGTAATAGTAAACATACTAGAATATTCTACATATTGGTTATAAACATTTTTGTTTTGGTCAATGTAACCTTCGTCTGAATTATAACCATCTTTAACCATATAACTAAAGGCTGATTCAGGAGCATTAAATTGAATTCCTAAATCTAAAAAGTCTAAAGAATAACTATATTCTCTGCCTAAATAACTAAAGGTGTTATGAATGCTATTTTCTGGCTTAATAGGAATAACATTTATATTGTTAAGCCCAGCAAAATACATTGCTGCTACATAAAGTTTTGGAACATCATAACGGCCTTCGTGATTAATACGGAAATAAGGTGCAACACGTTCAGTTTCAATATAGTCATCAAAATAAGGAAGTTGAACCCCAGTTGTTAAGTGTTCTGGAATATCTTTTAATTTTTCTTTATTAAACCTTTCACCATTAAAAGTGTAATATGTTGAATCTAACATTGTAACTAACTCTGGGTCAAAACCAATATTTGGTCTGTAAAGATTAAGAACTTCTATATCTTCCCAACCAAAATGATCATAAGGAATATAGGTTGTTGTAGTAAAAATTAAATAATCAATTTCTGTCATACCATCGTTATCTTTATCATTTTCTGGTAGCATACTCCAAAAATCAGCCATACCTTCATCATCACTACCAAAATATGGGTCAATTACTGCAACTTTACCATCTGGAAAAACAATTAATGTATACATCTCTCTTACAATAATTCTTAAGTCATGTATTTTTGAAACTGCTGGGGCTGAAGAAGCCACATAATCAGGGTCTACATAACCACAAATTGTACAGGTATCTCTGTTAAACTCGTGGTCTTGTTGTGTTTCAATTATATTACCACTGCAATATGAACATTTAAAGTAGTGACCATTTTCGTCGTGACCATATTTATTGCTCATAAAATTGTTGCAATCGTGAGCAATATCAAATCCACATATAAAACAAAATCCATTGTTTAATGTATCAAAATCGTGTGCTTGTGCATCTTTTACCATTTCACAACCTGTACACTTAAAAAAGTGGTTTTCTCTATCAAATGAAATAGTAGAACTCCAAGAGTGTGTATGTGGTTTTTGTGGGTCTTCACCACCAGTACAGCCAGATAAACTAAACGCAAAAGGCATTAAAAAACAAATACATAAAAAAAATGTTAAAATTTTCTTTTTCATATTTATCCCCTTAAGTTTTTTAATTTGCTTTTTTTTATTAAAAGTATTAT
>JAFWWV010000156.1 GCA_017523305.1 Clostridia bacterium | reverse complement strand
TCTTTCAAAGACTTTTCACTTTTCTTCCACCTAACAAAACCATAAGAATCGTTAAATAAAAATACAAAAAATGATAATACATTTGGTAAGTACATTAAACCAAATTCAAATATTGATAAACCCCAAAGTATAATTAAAATCACATCATTTATTATAAAAGGTATTGCGTAATAAGCACTTCTTCTAAAAATTAAGTACCCACCCAACATTGAAGTTATAAGTGAAATTGTACTAATAATTAATTCTCTTGTATTTAAAACTTTTAGTAAAAAGTAAAAACCTATTGTAGCAACAATTGTAGCTAAAACTAAATACAACCACTCTTTTTTACTAATAACATTAACTTTAACAGTGTTATCATTGCTATTTTTATTTTTAATCCAACTAACAAGAGCTGAAATTGTTATAGGCATCATAATAAAAATATAAATAAGAGCTTCGCCATAATAACACATTACAATAGATACAGCCGAATATAAAATATTGTAAATAAAATCAGTTATAGGAGCAAAAACAAAACCTTTTGCAAGTAAGAAAACTGTTGTTACCCCAAAAAGTGAAGTAATAAAAGATAAAACAGATTTATCTGGACTAAAAATAAAACAAATAGTTATAACAACTAAGCAAGAAATTAAATAAATAATTTCCCACTTCTTCCACGTTTTATTTTTTTTAGTTTTTAAATTTTCTTCAGTCATAATTACCCTTAAATTTTTTAATACTTACTAAGTTTAATATTTTAATAAAAAAAATGCAATTATTAACTAATTGCATTTTTATTTTTTTTATTTTTTTTAAAACAAACCTTTAATATGTGCTTCGTTATCAATTTCCATTTTTTCGCCTGCTGGAACTTTTGGTAAACCAGGCATTAATAACATTGAACCAGCAATAGCAACAATAAATCCTGCGCCACCCCTAAGTTGAATTTCTTTAATATTAATTTCAAAACCTTCTGGAGCCCCAAGAAGTTTTGCATCATCACTAAGTGAATATTGTGTTTTAGCAATAATTACAGGCAATTTATCATAACCAGTTGCAACAATATCTTCAATAGTCTTTTTTGCTTCATCACTAAAGTTAACTTTGCTTGCACCATAAATTTTTGTTGCAATGTTTGTAATTTTTTCTTCAATAGTTTGGTTTAATTTATAAGTAAATTCAAATTTGCTATTATCTTGTTCGCAAAGTTCAACTACTTCATTTGCTAGTTCTATTGCACCTTCGCCACCTTTACCCCATACATTTGAAATAATTGCTTTAACGCCAAGTTTTTCTGCTTCACGTTTAACTAAATTAATTTCTTTTTCTGTATCAGTTAAGTATTGGTTTATAGCAACTACTGCTGGTAATTTATAAACTTCGGTTATATTCTTTATATGTTTTAATAAGTTAGGCAAACCTTTCTTTAAAGCAGTAATATTTTCTTCTTGCAAGTTATTTTTTTCTGCCCCACCATGAAGTTTTAAAGCTTTAATAGTTGCAACAATTACAACTGCGTTTGGTTTTAAGTTTGCAATTCTGCACTTAGTATCTAAAAATTTTTGAGCACCAAGGTCAGCACCAAAACCTGCTTCAGTTACAACATAATCTGCATAAGTCATAGCAAGTTTTGTAGCAACAATTGTATTGCAACCATGAGCAATATTTGCAAATGGTCCACCATGAATAAGAGCAGGTGTTCCTATTAAGGTTTGAACCAAATTAGGTTTAATTGCATCCTTTAACAAAACAGTCATAGCATTGTTTACACCCAATTGATGAGCATAAACTGGTTTATCGTTTACATCATAAGCAACTAAAATTTTGCCAAGCCTTTCTTTTAAATCATCTAACCCTGCACTTAAACATAAAATAGCCATAATTTCACTAGCAGCAGTAATGTTAAATCTGTCTGGGCGTTTAACCCCGTTTTTACCACCCATAGCTACGTCAATTTGTCTTAACGCACGGTCGTTTAAATCTAAGCACCTATTAAAAATAATTTTTTCTGGGTTAATTTGAAGCGCATTTCCTTGAAAAATGTGATTATCTATAAATGAACATAATAAGTTGTTAGCGCTTGTTATAGCGTGAAAATCGCCTGTAAAGTGTAAGTTAATATCTTCCATAGGAACAACTTGGCTGTATCCACCACCAGTTGCACCACCTTTAACACCAAAAACAGGACCTAAAGATGGTTCTCTTAACGCAAGACATACATTTTTGTTTATTAGTTTAAGGCCATCACCAAGACCAATAGAAACAGTTGTTTTACCTTCACCAGCACTTGTTGGATTAATTGCTGTAACTAAAATCAACTTTCCTTTTGGTTTTAATTTAAAATTATTTATTTTTGCTTTATATTTTCCATAAAGTTCTAAATCTTCTTCATTAACCCCTAAAGTTTTTGCAACTTCTACAATAGGAAGTGGGGTTATGCTATTTGCTATTTCAATATCTGTCATAAAAACATACCTTCTTTTTTTTTGTTTTTTTTCTCACAAAAAACACAATAGGTTTTGTTTTTTATATTAAAAGCTAAAGTGTTCTTCGTTATCAGTTTTTCTAAAAGTTGCTTCTTGTTTTAATAAGTCAGCAAACTCTTTATTGCAAGCAGCTATATGCGACTCAGGTTCGTCATAAATATATGCACCTGCTTGTTTGCATATATACATACCTGGTACATAATCCCAAGCAGAATTATTTCTAAAAATAGTTCCGCCTAATCTACCATCTGCTACCCACGAGTAATCTACTGCAGCCGAGCCTATCCACCTTGCGTGAGCGTGATATTGACTCATTCTATCAATTGCTGCTGTACGATTCTTTCCTTCAATAACATAAACACATTGACTAGGTTTTAATTTTTCGTTTACTTTTATTTTTTCGCCATTTAAATAAGCACCTGTTTCGTCAGCACTATAAAGCTCGTTAAATTTTGGTAAATATATTACTGCTGCACAAGTTTTACCACCCTTAATAAGACCTACTTGTATTGCCCAAAGTGGTATGTTGTGAGCAAAGTTTATTGTTCCGTCTATAGGATCAATAGTAAAGCAATTTTCTTGCAAAGTTGCGTCTTTATTATACTCTTCACTAACTATACCAAAGTCACTATACTTTTGTTTTATTTTATCTATAATAAACTTTTCAATTTCAAAATCAAAATTAGTTACTAAGTCACCTTTTTCACCCTTAGCCCTAACTTTAAAATCTTCGGTAATCATTTCACTTGCTTGTTTAACAGTTTCAATAATAAATTGTAAATCTTTAGTCATTTTTTTCACCTAATAAAAACATTTTACAATAATAAAAAAACTTTGTACACCTTTTTTGTTTTTTATTTTAAAACTTTTTTATTACTCTTTTTTAAATATTTTTATGTTTTATTAATAAAAAAAACGCCTAAGAATAATTCTTAAGCATAATTTTTTAATTTTTATCTTTTAACAATTTTTGAATACCTTTATAAGTAACATCTTTTTTAGATAGTCCATAAGGTTTTACAAATTCATAAATTTTGTTAACATCATCATTATTATCTAACAACTCTACTTCCAAAAGTTCACCAAAATTTTTAACAGAATCAAAATCAAATTGAAGTGAAGAATACTCAAAAGTAGTTCTAACTTTATCTATAACCATTTGAACTTTAAAATCAATAGCAAATAATAACTTTTCAGTTTGTGTTTTGCTATCTACCCTAGTTTCATATTCGTCACAATAAACAGGATCACACTCTCTGTGAATTTTTTTATACCCTAATATTGTTTTATCTTTTTCTTCACGAATGCGAACACACTCCATAGTTTCGCCATCTTTTTCAAAACTTTTAAAAGTAGGAATATAATAAGTATCAACTACGTGTTCTTCGCCAATTTTTTTAGCACATTTTTGTAAATCATTTATAATTTTATTTTTTATATCAGCATTAATTATAAATTTTAATTCTATTTCTTTTTCTTTCATTTTTTGCCTTTTTTTAATAATTTTTAAAAATTTTTTAATAATTAATCTTTACTTGAAAGTTGTTGTATTGAACCTTTTGGGTTTAATTCTTTTTTAATATACTCGCCTTTTTTATAATAACACTTATAAACTTTAGCATCATCTTTTACTTTTAAAACTTCATAGGTGTTATCTACAATTTTTAATGCTGTACAATTTTCGCAAGCAATTGCAACACCACTAGTATTTTTCATCATTCTAACTAAATCTGCTTGCCTTGCTACTTCGCCGTCATAATGTGGACAATATAAAATATCTACAAACCCTAAACCTTTTACTTTTATAAGTTTAGTAGAATTACTTGTAAATTTTCTCGAGTCACTGTTGCCGTAATTACACCAGCAAATAGCACCTGCGCTAACACCACACAAAACTTTACCTTGCTCGCCTGCTTTTTTTAAAAGTTTATCAATTTTATATCTTCTTAAAAGAGTCATAAGTCTTAAGGTGTTGCCACCACCCACATAAATTATGTCTGCCCAATTTATTTTACTTTTTACAATTTGCTCGTCAGTAATTTCAGTTTCACATAAATAATCACATTTGCAATCTAAAATAGTTCCAAAATTTAGTCGCATTCTTTTGTAATAATCTTCAGCAACTTTTAAAGATGCTTGAGTTAAACCTATAAATAAATAATTTGGATTTTGTTTGCCTGTTAACTTTATAATTTCTTGGTCGAAAGGTTTAACTTCGTAAGGTTTACCAAAACTACCATTACCCCCACCACCAATTGCTACTATTTTCATCTTTTTTTTAATCCTTTTTTATTAAAAAAATATACTTTTTAAAATTGCTAAAACCCTTTAAAATAAAGACTTTTAGCAATATTTTTTTTATTGTTTTATTTTACAATTTTTTTCGTTTAAAATTTTAAAATTTTTATAAATAAAACTAATCAAATTTTGTTACTCTTTGACGTTTGTTAATGTACTTATCGTTACGGGTAATAAAAGAGTTTTTTCTGCACTTAACTAAAAGTTTTCTGCCTTCTTCACTATAAACATATTTAATATCAATATCGCCAATGCTATGAACCAAATTACGCTTAAAGGTTTCAACAGTTTTGCTATTACTTGCAAGTGCTGTTGGGCAAGCAAAAGAGTAATTATAATCATAACCTTTTTTGTTTATAACGCCTTTTTTAACAATAACATACCTTGGATTATCCATAGGAGAAAGCAACTCTTTTATAGCTGTATTAAAGGTGTTTTGTTCATGCAAAGTTGCGTTTTTAATAGAAATACACATACCACCTTTTTCGTTTTCTTCAATATTAATTCTTGCACCATCTTGAATAACTTCTAAATCTTTAAAAGTACGCAAAACAGCCTTACTTAACGTTGCAAAACTTTGTTTTGGCGTGGTGTGATTTAAAATAAAACCAGAAAAATTTTTAAAATATCTAAGAGCATAAAAACCAATAACTAATAAAACAATACCACCAGCAACAGCAAATAAAGTTCCCCTTAAGTTTGAACTTAATAAAAATAAAATACCAAAAATACAAGCACCTGTAATTGATAAACTAAAAATAGAACCTAAAATGTTGTTAAATGTAAAGGCTGGAACTTTTAATTCTGGTGGAACAACATTTTCTACAACAGTTTTTGAGTTTTTGCTTACAGTTTCGTCCCATATAAAACTAAGACCGTTTCTATCCATAGATTTTAAAAGCATACGCTCGTTGATGTTTTGAATACCCTTTTCGTCATAAGGTGGTTCGATAAAAGTAATTCTTTCAATACCACTTTCAATTTCGTTTGTTGAATAGTTTGGTCCCACAAAACACTCAAACCTACGAGATAGTGTTTGATAGTCAGCAGAGTTTAAGTTTTGTACATCTTCTACTGATTTTTTTTGCATTCTTTTAAAAGCGTTTTCTTCTAAAATATAGTTTGGTTCTACAGTAACTAAGTGCCAAATATTTGAAGTTTTAGTTTTATCTTTTTTATAAATTCTAATAGCCCTACCACGCATTTGGTTTGAAAGCATAAAAGAACCTACATAACTAGCCAAAATTAAACTGTTTATGCAAGGAGAATCCCACCCTTCGCCTAAAAGAGATTGAGTACCTACTAAAACTTGAATGTGACCTTCTTCAAACAACCTTGAAACAATAACAACTTTGTTACGATTATTACCTTTAAAGTTAAAAATAGCATAATCAGTATTTGCAATTTTTTCAGCTTTAAAATGCTTTGAAGTAAAATTAAAGTCAGTTTCTAAAACCTTTGAAACTTCAAAAGGTAAAATAACTAACGAACCAGATAAACAACCTACTTTTACATTGGTGTTTTTTCTTCTAATTTCTTCAAAAATAGAAACAATACTTATATTATCAATGTTATTTTCAGTTCCTACATTTACAACCGATTCTTTTTTTATGTAATCGGTTAAAACAAGCATTCTTAATTTTTCTTTTAAAATTTTGCTTTCTGTTTCTACAATTTTTGTAATACTATTTAATTTTCCTGTTGAAGAAATTAATGATTTTTTTAATTTGTCACTTAAATCAAGTTCTACCTTTCTCTTGTGAAAAAGTGAATATTTTTTAAGAATAGAAATTAAAGATTCTTTTTCTTGCTCGGTTGTAATGTAAGTATCGGTTACTAAAAATTGAATTGCCCTTTCAGCATACACTAAGTCCATTTCTGGTATATTTTTAGAGTTTGTTAATGTTTTAAATAAATTTTTATTAACCTTTTTATTAAAGTTGTTTAAAAAAACATAAACTGCAACAAAGTTTTTAAAGTTTGCATAAATGTGTTCGTTTATACTTTTGTTAATATCATCAATTTTATCACTTAACAAATCAATAAATGGTAACAAACTAATTTCGTTTAAAGCCTTAGAACAATTTTCTCTGTGAGTTTTAAAACTTTCAATTTCTTCTTGTGTTGGATAATTAAACAAAACATAATCTTGGTGTGGACAAAGAGTCTTTTCTTTAACAAGTTCTGGCACAAAAATTTCGTCATCAATTTCGCCACAAACACTTATATATCTTTCCCACTCTTGTGGACTAGCATCATATGGTGGAGTTGCAGTAAGAGCTATAATTTTTATATCTTTATCTAAACCCTTAATAAATTTTTCCAACGCCTTTTGCCACTCGTTTTGTAAGTGGTGAGCTTCGTCAACACAAATTGTTTTTATGTTTTTTTCTTTCATTAAACTAAATAAATCTATGTTTGAATAGTCTATACTTTCTTCTTCACTTTCAACCTTAACTTTATCCATAGCAGAATAAAGGGCTTGATAAGTAATTGAGTTTAAAAGTTTTATGTTGTTTAAGTCAAAAGAAACATATTCGTCAATTTTACTATTTTCTGGCAAGAACGCTTCTTCAAACCTTTCGCCCCATTGTTGCCTAATTGTTGTAGTTGGCGAAAAAATTAAACAAGGTTTACCTAGTCTTTTAATAATTTCTAAACCCAAAATAGTTTTACCACTACCAGGGGCTGCAACAATGTTAACTTTGCCATCTTCTATAAATCTTTTAGAGTTATCTAATACTCTTTGTTGATAATCTCTAAAAGTCCATTTAAAAGTAATTCCATCAAAATTTTTCATAATGCGTATAACTTTAAAAATTCTCCTATACACCTATTATAATTTTTTTTATAAAATTAAACTAATAAAAAAAGACATTATTTTTTTATAATGCCTTTTTATTTTACAATTTAATTTAACCCTATAGCTTTTGTTACCCTTTTTAAAGTTTTACTTGCAACAACTCTAGCTTTTTTAGCACCTGAAAATAAAATTTTATCAAGATATTCTTTATTATTAAAAGTTTTATATCTTTGTTGAATATTTGCTAAAAGTTTAACAACTTCTTCTGCAACTTCTTTTTTAAATTCGCCATATCCACGACCTGAAAATCTATTTTCAATTTCTTTATAAGTTTCGCCAGTTATTTTACTTAGTATACCAATTAAGTTTGATATGCCTGGTTGATTTATCTCGTCAAAACATACTTTATTTAAACTATCTGTTTTAGCACTCATAATTTTCTTTTTAACTACTTCTAAATCATCTAACAAAAATATTGTACCTTTGTTATCGCCACTATCAGATTTATTCATTTTTTCAAGTGGATTTTGCAAGTTTAAAACTTTGTTAGCAACAGGTGAAACATACGTTTGTGGTTCTACAAAAACTTTACTATACCTATTATTAAACCTTTGTGCTAGGTCACGTGTGAGTTCAACGTGTTGTTGTTGGTCTTTACCAACAGGAACAATATTGGTGTTATATAATAAAATATCTGCAACCATTAAAGTTGGATACACAAAAAGACCAGTATCCACACCACTTTTACCACAATTTTGAGATTTATATTTAAATTGAGTCATTCTACTTAATTCACCCATTTTGGTTTGAAAGGTCATAATAAAACCTAAAGTACCATGCTGTAAAACATCACTTTGTTTAAATATTTTAGTTTTTTCTGGTTTCACTCCACATGAAAGATACATAGCAACACAGTTATAAACCGATTCTTTTAATTTACTTGGCTCTATATAACTTGTTATTGCGTGAAGGTCAGCAATAAAAATGTAACTATTGTTTTCTTCTTGCCTATCTACAAAATTTTTTATCGCCCCTAGGTAGTTACCCAAGGTTAAATTACCACTAGGCCTAACACCTGTTAACATTACTTTTTTAGTTTTCATAATTTCCCCCTAAACTTAAAACATAGTCTACATCTTTATCTCCCCTGCCTGATAAATTAATTACAATAATTTTTTCTTTATCTAGGCTTTTTGCAAGTTTTAAACCATAGGCTACGGCATGAGCACTCTCTAAGGCGGGAATAATACCCTCTAATTTCGACAAAGTATAAAAAGCAGTTAAACACTCGTTGTCGTCAACCGTTACGTATTTAGCCCTTTTTATTTGACTTAAATAGGCATGTTGTGGCCCAACACCAGGATAATCTAACCCACTAGCAATTGAATATGCTTCAGCTACATTACCAAATTTATCTTTAATAACTTTTGTTTTATAACCATCAAAAATATCGGTTACCCCAAACCTAATTGTTGCTGAGTTTTGACCTACTAATTCGCCCCTACCTAACGCTTCAACACCAATTAAGTTTACTTGTGTGTCACGTAAAAATTCATTAAAAATTCCCATTGCATTAGAACCCCCACCTACACAAGCAACAATGTAATCTGGTTTTTTGTTTTCTAAAACCTTAAGTTGTTGTTTTACTTCCTTACCTATTACACTTTGAAAATCTTTTACAATAGTTGGAAAAGGATGTGGACCTACAACCGAACCTATACAGTAAATAGAAGTATCAAGTTGTTTTGAGTATGATTCCATTGCACTTTCGCTTGCTTCTTTTAGTGAACAACTTCCCTTATCTACTTGAATAATTTTTGCACCCAATAACTTCATTTTTTCTACATTAACTTTTTGTTTTTGAGTGTCTATTTTACCCATATGAATTTCACAATCTAAACCCATTTGTGCACAAACTGTTGCTATTGCAAGACCGTGTTGACCTGCACCTGTTTCAGCAATAATTTTTGTTTTGTTTAAATATTTTGCAAGAAGAGCTTCGCCAATAGCATGATTAATTTTGTGCGCACCTGTATGGTTTAAATCTTCACGCTTTAAATAAATTTTAGCACCACCAATTTTTTCAGTTAACTTTTTACAATAGTAAAGTGGTGTTGGCCTGCCTTGATAATATTTTCTTAAATAATTTAATTCTTTTTTAAAATCTTTGTTGTTTTTTAATTCGTTATATTGTTTTTCAATTTTATTTAATTCTTTTTGCATTTCAGGTGAAACATAACTTCCACCAAACTCGCCAAAATATCCTTTTTTCATTTTTATAAATCCTTTTAAAATTAAAATAAAAAACCCGTTGTATGCGTATAAAACAAAACATACCAACGGGCTTATTTAAAAAAAAGATTTATAAATATATATTAAAAAAATATATTAATCCATTTAATATGTTTTGCGATGCACAAAAAAGCATTCGCAAAACATAACGTGTTACGAATACTTAAGTTACATACGCCACCAATTAAATGAATTAAACATTTATTCTTTCTCCTTTGATTTAATTTCTACC
>JAFWWV010000155.1 GCA_017523305.1 Clostridia bacterium | reverse complement strand
TTGGAGAGTTCCATCACTCACAATCTCTTCATATATCTGATAGGATTGTCCTGGAGCAATTGTTATATTCTCAATTGTATGAGTTCCATAGGCAGACCTGTCGGCTGTGTAACATCGAAACTCCAACTTCTGAACTACAATCTCATCTTTTCCTTTATTGGATAATTCTCCTTGAATTAAATATTGATTGTCAACCCCTTGTCCAATCGATAATGTTATCTGTTTTGATATATAAATATCATAAGGATATAATTCAGAAAAGAATGAAGTTATTCCTAAGAATAGGAAAAAGACCCCTACTATGGAAATAGCAGAAATCATAAAAATACTACTTTTTTTAGTCTTAGATTTCATAAGTTGCTCCTTAGTAAAAGGTCTTTTTTTATACATATATATTATACCACAAAATCGCCAAAAAGTCAAGAAATATCGGCATTTGAGCGAGTTTTTGCATAGTATTATGTGTCGCATAATATAGTGGTTTTGTGGTTGCATAATACACAATATTTTGTGTTTTAATAAACACGACTATAACGAAGTTATGGCGCACACATTTGGACCACAGGCTGATCCAAATTGTGCTAAGTGTTTATTGTTCATTTGGTCTATAAATCAAACGATTCAATACTACCAAATCTTGGTCTGTTGTGTCCTGATATTCTATCTCATCAAGATAAACTTCTCCCCTTGAGACAACAGCTTTGCCTTTCACAGGAAGGTCATATTGAACACCTTTTACAAAGAAGTTGAGTTCTGAATCATCTCTTCTTGAATTAAGGTCATCTACATAGATGGTCAATTCATAGTTTGGAAGGATTTGAACTCTATCGATATAATCGCAATCAATCTCTGCTTCAGCATAGGTGTTCATATTGTCATTATATTTTTCAAGGTCAATATCCTTGAAGTATGGGGCTTTGCCCTGCTCGATTATAATAACCTTCATAATTACTCCATATTTGAGCTTGTAGGCTCTTCTTTCTTTAGTCCTAATAAAATGTTCGCATCAAGGTTAAATTCCTTGCAAATGGCTTTTAAATTCTCAAATCCTGGCTTGGCTTTGCCTGATATCCATTCGCTAACTTGCGATGGTTTTATGCCCAATCTTGAAGCAAGTTGAGATTTATTGATGCGATTATCATACATTACTTTTTCTAATACTGATTTAATATCCATACACAATTACTCTTCTTCTAAAAATTTTCTTTTATTTAACAACACCTTTCTGCTTAAATGCATTCTATTATCTAAATTATTGTTATTCTGCTGTATTTTTATTTTGCCACTTTTTAGGAAGTTAAAATATTTCCTAAAATACAATTCTCCGTGTTCATAACAAAAAATCAGGGTATTATTAGGGTCATTTATATCTAATAATGGATTTATGTGTAAACACACCAAATCCTTTCCTGTTTTATCACAACAACAACAATAATTAAGGGTTTCAAAACCACGATTATATAATCTTGTATTGGCTATAAATTGCACATAGTCATCATAGTTCGAAAAAGGTATTGATTCTCTGTTGATATCAATATCTTCTTTGTAAGTAACTTCTTCTCCAAAATTTTGTTTAATTATTGTTGAAGTTAAAGAGTGAGCCATTATTAAATCAGAATCACTCAATGTTATAGAAGGGTTTGTTAAAACACTATCTTCTTCCAATAAGATGACATTTTGTCCATTAACAACCCACTCGTTAAGCTCTGTTTTTACAATCAATGTTAAGTCTTCAGGCATATATTGTTCAATGTTTTTTAAAATAACATAATTGCTTTCTTTACCATATTGTATATTATCTCTGAAAAATCTATATGTGAATTGACAAACTCTCATAAGGCTAGTTTTTTTAAGCTGAAAATTATTTTGTTTGAGAAATAAAAGTATTGCCAGTTTTGAATAGTTTTTACCCAAAATAGAAGTATAATTTTGTTTCATAATTTCAGCACATAAGTCAGAAATATTCATATTACACCACCTTAAAAGGCATTACAAAAATAGATTTTAGTTTTGTAGATTTCATACTTTCTGCCTTTAATTTATCAACTATTATCTTCCTTTCCCTTTCAACTATATCTTCATTATCTGCAAGTTCCAACCACAATTTTTTTATTGTTTTGCTTATTTTCTCGATTTCAGCTTGAATAGATATTTTTTCTTCAGAGTTTGTTGAATAATCATATTCTTTTTGAAGATTTTTTCTCGCTTCACGAAGATTTTCTACCTTTAATTCTATTCCTGAAATTTTATCATTCGCCCAATCATCAATTCTTTTAATTTCCTGATTTAAAATACTATTATTTCTCTCTATCGATAAATTTATAACAGCATCACTTTGAGCTTTTATGTCATCTTGACATCTTTGCTTAATCTCATCGGACACACTTATTTCTTCATCAGAATCCATTGAGCTAACTCTAAATAATTTTTCACAAACTTCTGAGTCTAAATATTTACCATCTTCCATTCTTCCAGAAAGAATGAGTGATTCTTCTTTCTCAAAGGATTCAATAGTTAATTTCGAAAGAATAATATAACCTTTTTGTCCTTTTAATGATTTAATGTCAGTTATATTGTATTTATAATTAGTTATATCAAAAATTGCTGATTTGGAAGTCTCAACATTTTTACATTCTTGCACTACTTCCTTACCTAAACCATCATCAATTCTCAAATTAACTAAATTCCTATCTTTATCAGTAACACAATAATTTCCATAAAATCCTTTAAAAGGTTTTTTCAAATTAAACTTATAATTATCAAAAACAGCATAATCTTTTAAAACAAATTGACACATTCTCCATAATTGAGCTTCTAAGTTTTTCAATTTTCCTTCTGTTTCAGTTAATAAAGATTCAAATAAATTTTGTAGGTCTTCATCAAAATTATCAATAAGAATCTCCCTTGTCCTTTTCATCTCTGAAGAAATATCTACTTTAAACCTTTCCTGTAACTGGTTAAATGCTTTGTCAATTTCTTCAGGGGTTCTACATTGTATATAAATTTTAAAAATTTCCCTTTCAAAATTACTTTCATTATCTAATGTTCCTAAAATTTCATCTGAAGAACCAAAAACATCATCAAACAATTTAAACTTATTGTCTAACAACTCATAAATTCTAGAATCGATTTGATTATTCTCATTTAAAAAGTTAATTACTATTACATCGTTTTTCTGTCCAAATCTATGACATCTTCCTATTCTTTGCTCTACCCTTTGTGGATTCCAAGGAAGGTCATAATTAACAAGCATAGAACAGAACTGCATATTTAATCCTTCTGCTCCTGCTTCTGTTGATATCATAATTTCAGCATTTTCTTTAAAATAATCCAGTATTGCAGAACGAACATTTGTTGATTTTGAATTTGTTCGCAAATGTGAGTGTTCTTCTCTTGAAATCCATTCTTCATAGATTTCTTTTGTCTTTGAATCAGAACTCCCACCATTAAATAAAACAATATTTCCAAACCCATTCTCAGACAAGAATTTATACAAATAGTTTTGTGTTTCTCTAGATTCTGTAAAAATAAGTATTTTTTTACTTCTGCCATTTTTTGCATTTTCAAACAAATAATTTATAGCTTCTAACAGTTTAAAAGCTTTCTTGTCATCTGTTACCCTGTCGGCAAAGTCCAATGCTTTATCCACCAAAAATAATTCTTTTGCTATTTTTCTTAAATCATACTCTTTTGATTCTTCCAATAATTCTTCGCCAAACTCTTCATCAAAATCTTCAGAAAAATTAAATTCTTTAACTTCTTCTCCATTTAAGATGGATTCAAGTCTCTTTTTAATTGTTTTAAGTGTTTTCTTTACTGCAGATGTAGAAGAAGAAAGAAGTTTTCTTAAAATTAAGGCGACAAACATTGTTTGAGTTGAATTTAAACCAAAAGTTGGGTTAGATTGAATTAACTCTGTAATACAGTCATACATCTCATCTTCTTCTTTAC
>JAFWWV010000154.1 GCA_017523305.1 Clostridia bacterium | reverse complement strand
TGTTACTTTAGATGAAAAATTAACAAATTACTTAACAAAAAAACAATCACCAAAAACAATTAGAGTTATGCCTTACAGTTTTGCAATTTTTATAAAATAGAAATTTGTAAAAATTGTAATTTTAAAGTTTTTATAAAAGAATATAAACAAAAGAGATAATAAAAAAACACCTTGAAAAATTCAAGATGTTTTTTTGTTTTAATTAGTTATATTATTTCCATTGAAGTGAAGAATCATTTTGGAATCTTACAGTTGGTAAACCATTAAAGCTTTCCATATAAATTTCAACTGTACTATAGCTATTAATTGGAGCTGTTTTATAGGTTACATATTCTTCAATACCTACTGCTTCGTAAGAAACTGTTGTAAATAAACCACCATAAAGTTTAATAACTAATGTGTTTTGATAACCTTCTGAAGAATCTACACACATTGCACTGCCTGTTGGGTTAAAACCATTGCCATGGTGTTCTGAAGGACCAACATAAGCTGCAGCCAAAGCATTAAAAGTACAATTATTTAATGTATGAATACCACTTTTTGCATAATAACCAGTAAAGCCAGTGAAAGTACAATTTGTAAAAGTATAATTTACATTTCCTGCAAAGTATGCACCAGCACTTGCATTTTCAGCTGCTGAAACAAATGTACAATTTGTAGCTGTTACATTGCTGTTACCAGCATATGAACCATTTGTATAAATGCCACCTGAGTAACCAAAAGTTTTAACATTTGTTAAATTTACATTATAGTTATCGGTAATTTTCATTAAGATAGGGTAGTCAAGGCCAACATATTCAGATGTTTCAATACCAATAATACCTGTTGATTTGCTGTTTGTAATATTAACATTTGCTTTGTTTTCAGCAACTACGTGAGTTTGTGATGAAGCACCACCAACAACACCTTCAGTATGATAGTATTCTTTAGTAATCCAAATTTCTGTTGCAATATCAAAACCGTTTAAATCGATATTAATATCTAAATCTTTTTCAACTGGGCAAATCATAACTGGTTGAATATAACCATTATCTGCTACAGATGAAGTAATGTTTGAAGTTAAAACAATAACATGATTTTTTGTTGTTGTGTTAATAGCTGCATTAATTTCATCTAATGTTGAAACATAAATTGGAGCAGGTGTAATTTCAAATGTAGTTGAAGCTGTACCATATGCATATGGATTTTCTTGATTAATAGTTACTGTTACTGTTGCTGTACCTGCATCAACGTTGTTTGTGTATGAATAATTAAAGTATGTTGAGTCAACAGTGTAACCTTCTGCTGTTAAAGCAACAGTAGGAGTTTTTTCACTACCATTATAAACGGTTGAAGTGTACTCAAGAGCAATCATTTCACTTGTAATAGCAATTGGTTGTTCTGGATATTGTGGTGGTGGATTTTCGCCATCAGTACAAGCAGCCATAAACATTATTGCTGGAAGTAAAATAAAAGCAAATAAAATGTTTTTTAAAAATTTTTTCATTTCTTTCTCCCTTTTATTTTTTGCTACTTAATTTTGTGATAAAAAAGGCATTAAAATTTTGCCCTAAAAAAATAAATTAAGTTGCTTTTTTAATATAACTAGCATTACGTTATAAGTATCTAAAAATATTATACAAATTTTGTATTAAAAATCAAGATAATAGTGGTAAATTTGGCAATTTAGACAAATAAAGACAATTATTTTAAACTTTTAAAACAATTTTTAATAAACATTATGAATTCTTGTTTGTTTAATACTTTGCCATATTCAGGAAAACATTCTAAACAATTAGAAATATTTTTATGTGTTTTTAGCAAATTTAAAAAGTATTTATAATCAATATCCCCAATATTTAACAAATTGTGGGTATCTTTACCAAAATTATTGTGCAAGTGTGTGCAACAAATGTTTGGTAGGTATTTTTCAAATAATTCTTTTTCGTTACCGTAACAGTGTGCGTGACCTAAATCAAAACAAACTTTTATATTAGGTAAATTTAAGTTAATAATTTTATTTAAGTTAGTGTTATTTCTAACATTTTCAAAACAAATTATAATATTTTTATTTTCATATTTTTTTGCTAAATTTTCTAATTTTTTAAGTTGCTTTTTGCTAAGCTCTGGGGGATTATCACCCATAGAAGCGTGGGTTACTAAATAAGGAATATTAAATTTAATACACTCGTTAATTTTTTGCTCTAAATATTCAAAATAATGAGAAGTAGTTTCATCAGTTATTAAATTAGAAATTTTATAATCAATATGTACTTGTTTTATTTGCATCTTTATTTCATTTGCATATTTTATTATTTGTTCATAAGTTTCGTTTTCTTTTAAATAACTGTTATCTAAATATAAAGCAAGTTCATTAAATCCAATATTTTTATAAATATCTAATCTTTCTTGATAAGTTAAAGTTGTTGCTTTATCAATATCATAAATACCAAACATATAAGAACATCCTTTTAATACAAAAGTAATTTTAATATAACATATTTATAAAAAAAACTAAAGATTATTAATCTTTTTAAAAAATAAAAAAAGGAATAAAATAATTGATTAATAAAACTAAAAAAAAAGAACACAAAAAAAGTGTTCTTTTTCTTTATGTTTTTTTATATATTAATTTTATTTTTTATCGTTTGAACTTTGGGTTGTTTTGTTAGCATTTACAAAAGTAAAAATTGAATGAGCTAAAACAAATTGTCCTGGGTAGTATGTAAATAAACATAATAAACCAGTAGCAGGAACAGCACCAAAAACATCAAATAATAACATTGCGTCTGAAAAGAAGAATAAAATACTTCCAATTAAAATAACCAAATTTAAAGTTGAGTGTTTTGTTATAAAGTTTGATAAAGCTTTACCTAACATAAATGAAATAATTAAAGCGTAAATTACACAAACAAGTTTCATAATAATACCATCAAATTTAAGTTGTGGTGAAAGTAAAATAATTAAAAGAGCAAAAACAAAAATTGATGAAGCGCAAATTAAATCTTTCCAACAAATTTTATGTAAAAAGCAATAAGCAATAAAATAAAAAATATGACCAATAGCAAAAACGACAGCGCCAATAATAAAGTTTAAGTTAATTGCAATATCACCAAGCATTGCTATAAATAAAGCAACAACTAACCAAATAGCATATTTTTTATCTGTTTTTGATTTTAAACAATAAACTAAATTGCCAGCTCCTAATAAAACAAAACATAAACTAGCAAAAGCTTTTAATAATAAGCCACCATTTAAAGCGTAAACTATATCAAGAGCAATAGTTAAAACAAACATTATTACGTTAAAAATAATAAATCCTTTTTTCATATTTTTCTCCTATAAAAACTAATCTAAGGTTTTTATTTCATTATAAATTTCTTCTAATTCTTTAGCAGTATATAAAACTGGAACAGGGTATAATGGGTTTGCTTCATGCTCAGCTGTTTTTGCAAGTGTTGGAATATCTTCATCCTTTATACCTTCAAGTTTGGTAGGAATATCTAGATGTTTGTTTAATTGTTCAATTTTTGCAATAAACAATTTTGCACCTACTTCGTATGAAGTGTTTTTATCAAAAAGTTCAGCATAAACACCCAACTTCCAAAGTTTTTTATAAATAGATTTACCATATTTTTTTAATACATAAGGTAAAATAACAGCATTAGCTAAACCATGTGGGGTGTTGTATTTTCCACCTAAAGAGTGGGCAATAGCATGAACATAACCTACATATGATTGAGTAAAAGCAACCCCTGCTTTATTTGCTGCTTTTAACATATTTTCTCTTGCTGTTAAATTGTTTGGTTTTTTATAAACTACTTCAAGATTTTCAAATATTGTTTTAACGGCATATAAAGCACATTCTCTTGTGTGTTTTGTTGTGCTTCTACCAATAAAAGCTTCAACAGCGTGGGTTAGGGCGTCCATACCAGTAGTTGAAGTTATGTGTTTAGGTAACCCTGTTGTTAGTGTTGCATCAAGTAAAGCATATCTTGGTATTAAAGGGAAATCATTAATAGCGTATTTATGTCTTGTTTTGCTATCTGTAATAACGGCTGCTAATGTTGTTTCGCTACCAGTACCTGCTGTTGTTGGAACTGCAATTATTATAGGTAACTTTTTGCCTACTTTTAATATACCTTTCATTTTGCTTAAACTTTTTTTAGGTTTTGCTATTACAACACCAGTTGCTTTAGCACAGTCCATAGCACTACCACCACCAAAAGCAATTATTGCTTGGCAATTATTATCTTTATACATTTTGCTTGCATCGTTTACATTATCTGTTGTAGGGTTTGGTACCGTGTCGTCGTAAACAAAAACTTCAATATTATTTTTTTTCAAGGTATCTTCTAAATTTTTTGTTAACCCTAAATTTGTAATACCTTTATCAGTTACAAGTAAAATTTTAGAAATATTATGTTCTTTTAAAGTACTTGCAACTTCATCATTATTTTGAAGTGTTTTTGGTTCACGATAAGGTAAAATAGGTAAAACAAACCTAAGTGCACCTTGAAAAATACGGCAATACATTTTTTTAAAAAAATTCATAATTATCCTTCTTTTAATAAAATATTTAATTAAAAAAAATATTAAAAATAAATTATTGTTTTTTTCTATTGTTTAAACTTTAAATCTTGTAAAAATAAAAGTCAAATAAAAACAAATATCATAGAAAAATTGAAAAAAATAAATATATTAAAAAGTTGAGTTTTATAAATTTATTTTATATACTCACTACATGAGAAAATTTTGTAACTTTTTGTCAATTTTTATTTTGTTAGCAGTATTTTTAGTTTCAGGTTGTAATGACAATGAACACTATTTTAATTTTAAATATTTCAACCTAACAATTGGTTTAACTGAAACAGTTAATATAGACGACTTGCCAATTAATACAGATATTAAAGATTATGAAATATCAAAAATATTTTCTACCAATAAAGATTTAGTAGAAATTAATAATAAAGAAATAACTCCAAAAGATGCAGGCGAAACAAAAATATATGTTCAAATTAATTTTGAAGGAAAAACATATGAAACTTATTTTAATTTAAAAATTATAAATTATGAATTAAGTAAAGAAGAAGATTTAACTTATACACAAAACATAACAAAAGTTGATAACGAATATAGTTTGTTAAAAATTGTTGTTAGAAAGGATAATAAAGATTATACAAATTATTCTGTAACATTAACTTTTAATAACGCAAATGATATAAAAAGCACTTCTCGAATATTTGCCTTTTATGAAGTTAAACATCAAACAGGGGCAGAGTTTACAATAAAACTAAAGGATTTATCTAATAATAAAGAGTACTTTGTAGAAATAAATAAAAAATAAAAAAGAACTATCTAAAAAATAGTTCTTTTTTTTAGGTATTAAAAATTTAATATTTTAAAATTGTCGTTTTTAAAATAAGAAATAATTTCATTAGAAAATAAAAATATATCTTTATAGGTAGTAGGTAAAGATAAACTTGCTATAACCTTATTTTTATTTCCATCAATTACTTCTATATTATTTTTATCTTTTGCTTTAAAAAATAAAACATCAAGATTTTTATCTTTATTTATTTCAAACTTTTCGCTACTTTGTGGGGGAGATATAATATATTGAACAGATTTATCTGATAACAACAAATCAAATTTATAAGGATACTCAGTTATTGAACTTAAGTTAAAGTGGGTAATACTTTTTATGCATAAATATTGTTTTTCTTCTAAATTTTGCTTATCTAAAAAACAAAAATAATTTTCGGTACTTCTAAGAGATGTTTTTTTGTTATCAAAATAAAGAGCAGAAAAACATCTATCGTGATTAAAATTTTCAGTTGCGTTTGCATAATTGTTTACAGTGTTTAAAAGTTCTTTATTATAAGGAGTTTCAACATAAGCGTAATATTTTTTACTTTCAATATTATCTTTTGAAATTTTATCGCCTAAGTAAAAATCCACCAAACTAACAGCATCTTCAATATTAAAAACTGGTTTTGGTAAAATGCAAGTTACATCGTTGTATAAATAGTTTTTATTGTTTTTTATTTCCCATTCACATTTATCGCCAATAAGTTGACCATAGTCTGTATAACAATTATAAGTGTGTCCCATTGAACCAATTTTTCGCTCAATTTTTTTGTTAATATATTTTTTAAAAATAGCATGGTTTTCGTTGCCATAAAAAAACATACAATCAGGTACTTTTTTTACGGTAAGCTTTTCAATATCGTGCACACTTTGTGGGCAACTTAAAATAATTGTCTCATTTGATTTTAAAGTATAAACTGCAACAATGTTTCGGTATATAAAAAGGTTAGAAAAATCTTCAATATTTTTAAAACTAATTTCAATTGGTAAAAAACAAGAGCATTTGTCTAAACTAATAACTTTAGGTACATAAGTTAAACTAAATTCACTCATTTTGTTAAATTTTTCAAGCATTAAAATTAAAAACTCCTTAATATAAGTTAATTTAATTTTAAAAAAACTTTTAAACAATTACAAGCAAAATTTAACACTTAAAAAAGTTAATTTAAGTTTGTGTAGAATTTAAAATATCTTTAAATATTTGTAAACAACCAACACCAGTATTTGTTGATTGTGCGTTGCTTAATAATATTTGCTGAGTTGTATCAACATAATTTTTTACATCTTGTCTTTCTTGATAACTAGGACTTGATTTAACTTGACTTAATTGGTTAGAAATACCAGTATTGTTTTGCACAAATTCAAGAGAGTTTTTTAGTTCATTAACACGAAGTTGAATATCGTCATTATTATAAGGACTTGATTCAACAGAACATATTCTATCATTTATGTGTTTAGTTGTTTGAAGAGCTGTTTCATATCTTGTTTTTATAACAGCTTCTTTTGCAGAACTAAAACCAAAATTATTATCTTGAGTTATTTGCTCACAATTAGAAAGTGCTTGTAATGTACTAGATTTTGTTTGTGGGTTAAAGTTAGAATAAACTAATGTAGGGCGTGAAATGTCTTCACTGCGTTTATAAACTTCAATAAAATCATAAAGACCATTTTGTTCTAAATATTCTACTGTATTAGGTAAACCTAAATACGCTGTTAAGTGACCTTCGGGGGTGGCGAACCTACAATAACCCAACTTTTCGGCTTGCCCTAAATATCTTTCGCACTGAGAAATACTACTTTCATAAAATGGAACAGCAAACGCTCTAACTCCAACGGTATAGCCTGATTCTTTAAACTTTGTTATTGCATCGTCGCCAATACGATTATTTTTTAGTGTTTGATGAAAAATTAAATCGTATTTATTATCAACTAAATAGTTAATTACATTTGAAGTTATTCCCATACCTAACTGATCGGTAGCAAGAGTAAAGTAGTTTGGATAAAGTTCTTTTATCTCATCTGCCTTGGGGTGAAAACACCTAAAAAAATCATTATCGACTGTTATAAATTTTCGTTCGCTAGACATTTTTGAAGTGTAGTTTATAAGAGCAGTTTTTCCAGCCCCAGGCTGACCACCTACAACTATTGCTAGCGGGCTTTGGTTTGGTAACTTATTGTAGGTAAGAGTGTTTAAAATATTTAGTGTTATTTCATTAATTTGTTCTTCAGTAAGAGCATATTTTTTTATAATTTCTTGTTCTAATAAATTACTCATTTTTAAACCCTTTTAACTAAAATTGAATATTGATTTATAATTTTATCAATAACTTCAAAATTGAAATTATTCATTTCATTTTCTTCGTTTAAAAGAGTAATTAGTTTTTTATTATTAAAGTCAAAACCTTTTTTTGCTTCGTTAGCAATAAGGGCGTTCATAATTTCTCTAGCAACTTCGATTTTTGTATTATCGTTCATTTTTTACTTCCTTAAAAAACAATAATAAAATATATGTTTTTTTATAAAAAAAATGACACAACATTAATTTTTAAAAATAAAAAAAGAGAGAAGATTAAATCTTTCTCTCTTTTTGTTTTTCAATTTCTCTAACAATATTATTAATAACTTGTGGGGAATTGTGCCACCAGTCACGGCTCCAAACTCTAAATATTTTCCAACCCTTTGATTTTAAGAACTCATATCTATAAACATCTCTTTCAAGTGCTGAAGGGGATAAATTTATAATGCTTTGGTCAGTTTCGATACCTAACAAGTATTTATCTTTTGTTTTATCATAAACAGCAAGTGGAACTTTGCTGTTTGAGTTGCCAAGATCAAGGTCAACTTTATATCCAAGTTTTGTTAAAGATGTAGCAATTTGTTGTTCAATAGGTAATACACTGCTGAAAGTTGAAGAAGTTAAAATATTTTCGCCAAAACTATTTAGAATGGTTTTTACTTCTTCGCTATTGCCATCACTAACAGCACGAACATAAGTTAAGTAAAGTTTTAAAAGTCTTGGACCAGGGTATTTAGAACTATCAACTTTTAATTCTTCAGGTTCGATACTTGTTACAACATAAATTTTGCTTTTTGAACGAGTTATTGCTACGTTAAGACGGTTTTCGCCACCTTCCATTGAAAGAGAACCAAAAGTATAGTTAACTTTGCCAAGTTCGTTTTTAGCGTAACCAATACTAAAGATAATAATATCACGCTCATCACCTTGTACGTTTTCAAGGTTTTTAACAAACAAACTTACATCTTCGCCGTTTTCAACACGGTTTTGCTCTTTTAAAATTAAATTTCTAAAACTTATATCATTTTTGCATTCTTCTTCAATTAAATCTTCAATGCAAGTTTCTTGTTCAATGTTAAAGGTAATAATACCAACTGTTTCATTGTTCTTTCTTGTTTTTAAAATCTTTTTCAAAAGTTCTACAACTTGTTTTGCTTCAACAAAGTTTTTTCTATCGTTCCACAAACCATTAACAAGAATTCTTTCTATTGGTTTGTTTCTAATTTCTTTATTAACGTTAGGTGCAATTTGTAATGAACCATTGTAAAAAGCTTTGTTTGAAAAGTCTATTAACTCTTGTTTTTTACTTCTATAATGATAGGTAATATTTGCGCTATTAAAACGTGATACTGCAAGGTCTAATAAACTTTCAACTTCAAGTGCTGCTTGTTTTGAATAGTCATGATCGTCGTCAACGTTAGCACCCATATAACGCTTCATAAAGGTTGTGGTTGGTCTTAACTGTTTTGCGTCACCAGCTACAACAATATTTTTACCCCTAAAAATTGAAGGAATTGTATTTTCAATGAATACTTGAGAAGCTTCATCAAATAAAACAACATCAAACAAATTCTTTTTAAGTGGTAGTATTGTTGAAACATTTTCAGGTGAAAGCAACCAACAAGGAAATAGTTTAAATAAATACTTACCATAAACTTCAATAGTTTTTCTTATTGACCAATAGTTTTGTTTTTTAGAAATTTGGTAAACATAATCTTTACACTCAAGACTATTATCAATAAGTTTTTTATATTCTTCATTAAAACTTTGTTCTGCAATCTTTTTACTTAAGTCGCTTTGTTGTTTTTTCAAACTGCTAATTCTTGCTTTTATATTTTCAAAATCAACAATCGAAGAAAGTTCTAATTGTTTAGTTGATTCATATTGAGCAATTTCATGGTAAAGCCTTATTGGTAAAATTTTACTTAAAAGTTCTTT
>JAFWWV010000153.1 GCA_017523305.1 Clostridia bacterium | reverse complement strand
TTTAATGTTGGTGCTTTTTTATTGCTTGTTTACACTATTCAAACTGTTGCTCTTGGGGGATTGTTAAATGTTTTCTTGGGCTTTGTTTTAATTTGTGTTTTATTGTGCATTGAAGCGTTAAAACATAGCTTTTTTAGTTGCTGGATGCCTGCTATTGCTGTTTTAAACTCTAACCCTTTTAGCGCTTTAAAACGTAACTTTAAATGTGTTTTCAAAAAATTCTTTAGCATTTTTTCAAACTTTTTAGCTTTAATTATTATTGCTATTGCTCTTAATGTTATGTTTTGTGTTTTTACACTAGGCGTATCTTTAGCGTTTACATTACCACTTACTGCTTTTGTTTTTGTAATCTTCCAAATGGTTAGTTATTTTTCAAGTAACGGTATGAGATTTTATGTTTACCCAGATATGTTTATAAGTCCAAAGAGATTTGAAGAACAAGACAAAATTAAAAAGCTAAAATATTTAGTTTAATTGTTAAAACCAAAATTAAACAAAAAAAAAGAAAAAGTTATTTTTAATAAATTTAAAGTTAATTAGAACAATTTAAAAAAAACTGAATTTAAATAAAAACGGAACAAGGTTTTTTAAAACTTAAAAAATAAGTTGAAAAAGTTTTAAAACAAAATAAAAGACTTAAAAAAAGTAATTTATAAAACAAATAAAAAAATAACCTAAATTTGCATAAGTAGGGTGGACTATGCAAATTTTTAGGGTGAAAACAAAAAAAATTAAAAGATAAAAAAAATTAAGTTTTGTTAAAATTAAAATTTAAAATTAAAATTTAAAATTAAAACTTAAAAATCAAAAACAAAAAAATTAAAGAGATTTTTTAAAGGTCTTTTTTTAGGTAAAAATACCAAATAGTTTTAAAAAGAAAAGGACTTTTTAAAAGTTTTTTTAATTAAAACTTTTTATTTTATTAGTTTAAAAAAGTGTTATATTTGTTTTTATTAAAATCAAAAACAAAACTAAAAGCACTTAAAAAACAAAAGAAAACACAAATGTAAAACTTAAATAAAAAGGGGATAATTCGCCCTTTTATATGTTTTTTGTAGTTTTATATTTGCTAAATTAAAAAAATTTTTCACAAATACACACTAGACATAAAAAAAAGGAGAAAAAAGAAAAAAATGGAAAATTTAAAAATAAGCTTTCTTGGTGGCGTTGGCGAAATTGGTAAAAATATGACCGTTTTAGAGTATGGCAAAGATATGATTATAATTGACTCTGGCCTAGCATTTGCTGACGAAGAACTTCCAGGCGTTGACTTGGTTGTTCAAGATATAAGCTATTTAATTGAAAACAAATCAAAAATTAGGGGTTTATTTATAACCCACGGTCACGAAGACCACATTGGAGCTGTACCATATTTACTTGATAACATTAAAACACCTATTTATGGTAGCAGGGTTTCATTAGGTTTAATTGAAAACAAACTTAAAGAAGCAAAAAAATCTAACGTTATGTTAAAATCTGTTAAAGCAGGTTCTGTTATTGTTGCAGGCAACTTTAAGGTAGAGTTTGTTCAAGTAACTCACTCAATACCAGGCGCTATGGCTTTAGCAATTACAACCCCTGCAGGTGTTGTGGTTCATACTGGCGACTTTAAAATTGACTTTACTCCAGTAGGTAATGATGTTTGCGATTTAAAGCGTCTTGCCGAAATTGGTAAAAAAGGTGTTACTTTACTTCTTGCCGAAAGCACTAACGTTGAAAGGGAAGGTTTTTCTATGAGCGAATCAGTTGTAGGTAAAACTTTCGACGAACTTTTTGCAAAAATTAAAGATAAAAGAATTATTATTGCAACATTTGCTTCAAACATAAGCAGACTTCAACAAATTATTGACCTTGCTGTAAAATATAAAAGAAAAATCGCTTTCACTGGCAGAAGTATGGTTAACGTTAGTGATATGGCAATTAAAATTGGCGAACTTAGATGTAATAAAGACCTTATTATTGATATTGATAAAATTGATAAGTTCGAAGATAAAGAGTTAATTATCATCTCAACAGGTAGCCAAGGCGAAAGTATGAGTGCTCTTACTCGTATGGCAAGCGATAACTTTCCAAAAGTTAAACTAAACGAAAACGACGTTGTTATACTTTCTTCAGCACCAATTCCTGGTAACGAAAAATCAATTAACACAGTTATTAACAACCTTTATCGTAAAGATTGCCAAGTAATCTACAACGAACTTGCTGATGTTCACGCTTCTGGTCATGCTTATAAAGAAGAGTTAAAAATTTTACACTCATTAATCAAACCTAAATTCTTTATACCTGTTCACGGCGAATATCGTCACTTAAAAAATCACCAAAACCTTGCAAAAGAACTTGGTATGAAACAACGCAACATTATTATTCCAGAAATTGGTATGCAAGTGGAAGTAAGCCGTGAAGTTTTAAAAATTTGTGGAACCGTTCCTGCTGGCGAAATTTTAATTGACGGTACTGGTATGGGCGATAGAGATAGCAATGTTATTCGTGACCGTCTTGCTCTTGGTCAAGATGGCGTTTGTGTTGTGGTTGTTCCTATCTCACGTGCTTCTCGTCAAATTGTAGGTTTACCAGATATTATCTCTAGGGGCTTTATTTATCAAGACGAAGCAAACGAAATTATTGCAGATGCTAAAGAAGCAATTTTCAAAAACCTTCAAAATCAAGATTTGAAAAACCTTGATGGCGCAGAACTTAGGGGAACTATTAGAAAAGCAAGCACAAACTTCTTCTTCAAAAACACAAAACGTAAACCAATGATTATTAGTGTTGTTGTTGAAGTTGACGATTTGTAAAAATTTAAAAACCTTTAAAAAAGTTAAAGAAAATTAAACTTAAAAAAAACTAAAGAAAACAAAAAAAAATAACTTTAAATTTTTATTAAAAGAAAATAAAAGAAATTAAAAAAAGTTAAAAAAAGAGAAAATATTTTTTTTGACCACAACTTTTTGTGTTTTGGCAAGAAAAATTAAAAAAAGTGGGGTAAAAACAAATGAAGTTAAATTTAAAAGCTAACTATCGTG
>JAFWWV010000152.1 GCA_017523305.1 Clostridia bacterium | reverse complement strand
TCCGTTGTTGGTTATTGGCTTCGTTGAAGAAGTTATTGTAATTCCTTCTCCTATTGTTACTGTGCAGATTGGAATTTCGCCTTCCACCCATTCTGCGTAGAGATTTAAAATTCCATCTTTTCCGTATGTTTTATATAAACTTTGCAATCTTCCAAATGTCATAGAAAGACCTGTTGGATAAAGCACCCCTATTGTGTCTGGGTCTAATTGGTTTCTAGTTGCAAAACCCCTTAAATAACTTCCTTCTTTTGTGAAAATTCCAGTAGGAATTGTTAAAAGTTCGCCTTCATAAACTGTCAAATAATCATCTAGTCCATCTCCGCCATTTGGCTCAAACCACACTTTTATATTTGGGTTTTCTGCAAATTCTATATCTTTTGCCCAGCCCTTCAATGTTAAACTGCAAATATTGAAATCGTTATTTGTCATAACTTTTTCCATATTGTCTATAACATCTTTAAAAACATAGGTATTCCCGTTGTTTGTAACTCTAACAAAGACAGGAATATTCACATCGCCCTTTGTTCTAATCTTTCCGTTTTTCCTTATGCAACTCATAGACCAAAACAATTCATTAAACGCATTTGTTAATGGCTTATTAAAGTCATAGAAAGATAATGTCTTGACACAGGACAAAGAAGTTGAAATAAAGCCAGTAAGGTCAGGTCTTGTTGCTGTTGGAACAGGTGTTGAAGCAAATATATTTTGCCAAGTATGGCTTGTTATTGGCATTGTTAAATATTTTGTTTCAGTTGGGAAACCTTGTTGGTCCACAACTTCTCCATTTAAGTTGTAAATATCATCTCCATCAAGCGAAATTTCAACTTTTGTGTCGCTATAAGTTTGTGCGTTTGCTAAATAACTTATTCTAAAATTGCTTGAAACAACAACACACTCTCCTACTTGTGTCATTATTGGCTCTTGGTCATAAATTAAAGCACCAATCATTATATATGCCTTAATTATATCTCCATAAGAGTTTTGAATATCTTGTGGAACACCTAAAAATGTGTTTTTTACTTTTGTTAAATAATAGTCAAGGTTAGAGATTTTATTTGTTTGAACTAGAAATGTAATTTTTCCAGTTATCACAGCACTATCAATGTCTTGGCTAGCAGTATCTTCTTCATCAATTTTTTCCACCAAAGCATAACTTTCATCAAGTGAAAAATTTATACTCTGCACCCAATCTTCAAAAACCGATAATTGTGGGTCTTCTGCAATGCTTCCATCTCCCTTCTCAACAACTCTTTGTTTCCAGTTGTAAAATGAAATATTGAGATATTCAGCAAGGTCTTTTTCAACCTTTGAATTGTCATACTCATCAATTAGCATTATCTTTTCGCTGTTTGGGTTTGTGTAGGGTATTTTCCCGTTTGATAATTTAGATTGCTTCAAATTTCCATTGAAAATGTTTTCTATAATATTTTTAACATCTTCGGCTGTGAATATCGTTCTCATTATACATCTCCTACTTTAAATCTCCACCTTAACTGCCTTTGTGGGTAGGTTAAGGTATATTCTTTTGCTGTGCGTGCCTGCGTATTCATCATTTCTTCCACTTTAAACTTTTTTTGGGTTTTAGGGAAATCATCTCCATACATAATATTTTCCATTATGTCGGTCATAAGTGCTTGAATTTGCGGTTTTGTCATACCTTCGATTTCTTGCATAGATTGCACCCTTAAATAAAGTTTAGAATTTATGCCATAAGTTCGCTTATTTTTCTCCGCTTCTTTAAGTGCATATCTAATCATATCAGCATTGTTTGCTGTCCAAATCAAAATCGACTTCTTTGCTTGTAAAGCATTGTAAACAGCATCAACTGCTTCATCGTGGTCGCCTACTAATTCGCCACCTATTATCATTGTGTCGCCACTTCTTGTTGTTCTTATGGGCTTATAGAACGGTCTTGCCGAACTGGTGGCGGTATCGAAAACCATTCTATTTACCGTTTTTGCGTTTGTTCTTCGAGAGATTTTGCCATTCTCCAACTCTTTTTCCTTATAGTTTATTAGTGGCAACTTGTCTTTTAACTTTTTATTGTTAAAAATATCGGTTAATGTAAAGTTTTGAGAAAATCTTGCCATAAAATCTCCTATAAAATGCTATTTAATGTTGCAAAGTAAACGCTATAATCTCTTGGTTGGTGTTTATGGTCAACTTCGGGATTTTCAACTGAATATAAACGACCTTCAACAACAACTAAATCATCGGTTGTTAATTTTATGCTGTCATCGAAGTGTTTAATATTCATTGCTGTTAATGGCATAATGTTTCCCTTAATATATTGCCCCGTTGTGCTTTCAACTGACCCTTTAATCATAAAGTCAAAACTTCCAACATAATAGTATTTGTTTATTTGATATTTTGACATATTGTTAAATCTTCCATCGGTTACTTGATTTAGATTTAGTGAGCCATTTATTGTAAGTTCTATTCTTTGAGTTTGAGAATAATACCCTGTATATTCGGCTTCAATTTCAACCTTTGTTATAACCGTTTGAGCATCTATATCAAGTGGAACACTTCCTTTAAATGTTTCAAAAGTTGTGGTTGTTATAGTTTCTTCCATTAACAAACTTTCGTTGTTTGTAAATATGTTTTTGCCATATACTCTAAAAGAAAATGTAAAAGAAGTATTAGTTGAATAACTAACGGTTGCGTTTTGCAATAAAATAAGCGGGTTTACATCAGTAAATGTTTTAACTATTTTTGGGTTGTTTCTGTTTAAGGTTTCATAAAATAGTGCTTTATTATTATATAAGCCCTGTTTCATTTCAAACATTCCCCAGCCATATTGTTCACTGTACAAAAACCCAATATTTTTATAACTTAAAACTGAATTTATCGCAACATCTAAAACTTTTGAATTTGCATTAAAGTTTTTTTGCTCAATTTCAATAAATTTATAATCTTCAACATTAAAAAGCCAAAACTTCCCATCGGTTGTTTTATACACATTTTGTACAGCAATTCCTTTCTCTATATTGATAAATCTTTTATAGAGCAATGCTCTTTCGTTTTGTGTTGTAGTTTTTGGTTTTAATCTCATAACTTTCTCCTACCAATCTTCTCCCTGTGGGATAAAGTTGTATTTTCCATAAAATCTTAAACCCAAAGTTTTCAACATATCTAGTGCATCTTTGTGAAAATCTCTTTCTTGGTTTCTCATAACATCTGCACTCATATTTTGCATTGTGTCGAAGTCAACACCAGCAATACTTGAAATGTCGCCATTGTCTAATAAATATTCGCCTTCGATAAACATTGCTTCCAAAAATGCTTGTCTATATTGATATGGAGTGTATCCGTGTATTCCCCTTTTTGCAATCATATAGTTTAGTTGTTGTCTTGTGCTTTTGTTTGTGTTGTAAATCTTTGAATAAAATTTTCTTCTTAATGTTGTTAAAAAGAGTTTTACCTTATCAGGTTGATTTCCTTGAACTTCGATTTCAAGATTTCTTCCCCTTTCTTGGAAATATTTGCTTGTAAGTTCATATTGGTGGTCTAAACCAACATAAGTTGCATCTTTATCGCTAAATGGAAAGGTAATCTCTTTTTCGCTCAATTCTTCTAATTGTGCTTCGGTATAATAAGGTGCTTTAAAGATATTCATTTCTTTCTCCTTTATTTCATAAATTTTTGACTATAACTATCGAATGTTTCGATAGCATTTTTTGAAAATTCAGCAGTTGGGTTTTCAGCCATATAAGCACCAATTTGCTTTGCTCTTGTTCTTTCGGCATATTGGCTCAATGGTTTGTGTTTTGGCTCAATTCCTTCGGGTGCTTTCGCAACTCTTGACCCTTTAACACCCAATTCTTTACCAGTATAAACTCTTGTAATGTCCCCAGTGTTTTCCATTGCTTCTTGTTCTGCTTCTTGTCCTTTTGCAGAAGTTTCCTTATATGCGTGGCGAACAACACCAGTTGTAACAAACTTTCTACCTTTTCTGCTTGTTGCTATCGGTTGTATTGTGTCCCCAGTTCTAACATTGTCATTCACAACATAAGTGTAACCTTCTTCCGTGTTTCCAACTCCACGACCATCACTTCCGTATCCAACTTGTGCGAATTTTG
>JAFWWV010000151.1 GCA_017523305.1 Clostridia bacterium | reverse complement strand
AGACACCTTATAAGTATCAGTACCATCTGCAAGGCAATTATATTTATTATCAATATGTCTTACATTTCTTATCTTTTTTTCAGAATAATACGTTTCACCACGTCTTCTAATTTGTGTTTCAAATAAATCATCATATATATTCTTATCAAATAAACCTAACTTTTGTTTCAACTCTTTTACTTCTATATTTGGTATCGGTTTAATTGTAGAATTATCAAAAGCACTATGAACTATATTGTTTACTTGTTTCTTTTTTGCTTTTTGTTCTGATTTTTTACATATCCAATTTATAAAAGTTATTATTCCTTTTACAATAACAACAATTGCTTCAATAGTCCATTTTATTAGGAAAAATCCTAAAAATATCATAATTGTTAGCATTGTTGCTAATTCTTTTGTCCCATCATTTTTTCTTCTTCTTGCCATATTTTTATACTCCTATATTACGAAATTCCTAACGCCTTATAAACTGCGTCTTCTGGATCATTATAAAATGATATATTAAATTTTGAAAATAAATCGCTTGGAACATTTGATATATCACTTGCTGATGACATTGGTAATAAGATTTTTTTAGCACCTGAATCAAAACATACTTGTAATGTATTTGCTAATTCATCAACTTTACCAATTGTCCCTCCAATACTCATACTTCCTAATATAACTAAACTTTCTTGCATTGGTTTCTTTAATGCACTACTGCACAAAGCAACATAAGTTGCGAGAGAAATATCTTTTGAAGCACCTACACCTTGTAAATCTTCAATATGTAATAAATAATCTACATTATCTATTTGAATATTTGAACTTATACTCTTTTTATTTGCTTTAAAATAATTATATGCTGTATTTAGTGCCTCTTTTGTTTCTCTATCATTACCTACACCTGTAATTGCAAATTTTCCGTGTCCTGTTGGTGATTCAACTTCTATCTTAAATGTACCTATCATTCCAGATGTTCCTCTACCAATAAAATAGTTATGACCTGCTTTAAGCATTCCCTCTGGAATAAGTTTTCCTCCTCCACATTCTGGAACTGAAATAAACTTTTCTTCCATTGTTTCATTATCTATATAAGAGAAATGAACATCATAAAATTCCATACCACCAATTTTCTTTAATTGTTCTTTAACACGTCTTCTTCCAATTAAAGCATATCTTAATATTTCTTCTAACTCATCTTTTGTATATTCACCATTTGGATATATTATTTTAATAAGTCCTGAAACAGTTTTTCTTACTGCAATAACATCTCTTTGATTAAGATTATTACCTAATTTAAAATATTTATCTATTGAATCTGAAAATGTTCTCTTTCTCATTTCTCTAAAATAAGAAGATAAATAGTCTGTAATAAATCCATAGTCATTTGTAATTAGTTCTGGTCGCATTTTTGGTATTTCCCATCCCGGAAGATAATAATGCATTCTATCAAAGAAAGCAGAATCATTTGCCATTTCTGGTGGGAATGGCTCAAATAAATGAGATGTTTTTAACAATACTTCAACACTTTGATTTATATTTCCTACAAATACCATAGAAGCATTGGCATTTTTTTCTTCTTTACCTCTTGCAAAAGACCCAGAAGCCATATAATCTTTCATTATTTGAATACCATCTTTATCCTTAAAACTAATTCCTGCTACTTCATCAAACGCAACACAGTCCCACATTCCAACAAGTCCAATTTTCTTTTGGCTCATATTATAGAATAAGTTTGCTACTGTTGTTTGCCCCCCAGAAACTAATATACTATTTGGTGATATTTCTTTATATATATGTGATTTACCTGTTCCTCTCGGACCTAATTCACATAGATTATAATTATTTTCAACTAATGGTACTGCTCTTT
>JAFWWV010000150.1 GCA_017523305.1 Clostridia bacterium | reverse complement strand
TTGCTAAGCAAAGCGTAGTTAGTTTTATAACAAAACAAACAAAAGTTTCTGCCCAGATAGATGTTTCAAAAAACATTTTAGGAATTGAAAATTTCTACAATAAAAATATTTATGGCGAAGATGTAACAATAGCGATAATTGATACTGGAATTTCGCCACATTTAGACTTTTTAGTTCCGTTTAATAGGGTAGTTAAATTTGTAGATTTAATTAACAATAAAACAAATATGTATGACGACAATGGTCACGGAACATTTGTTGCAAGTATTGCTTGCGGGTGTGGGACAATAAGTGGAAATAAAAATAGGGGAATAGCATATAAAACAAAAATAGTTTCAATAAAAGCGTTAGAAGAAAACGGCGAAACAGGTGCTTTTAAAATTTTAGAAGCAATGCAATGGGTATATAACAACAAAGATAAATACAATATAAAGGTAGTTTGTATGAGTTTTGGAAGTTCTCCGTTAGAAAAAAATGACCCCTTAGTAATAGGCGCCGAAAGTTTATGGAATATTGGTATTGTGGTTGTTGCTGCAGCAGGAAATAGTGGCCCAGAAAATCAAACAATAAAATCTCCAGGATATTCAAGCAAAATAATAACAGTTGGTGGTTTAAACGATAACCGTGATTCTTTTGGTAATTATAAAAGGGAAGATTTTGAAATAGCGTCATTTTCTTCTCGTGGACCAGCAGGTTATTTTTTTAAACCAGATGTAATAGCCCCAGCAGTAAATATAACTGGTGCAAGTAATAAAAAAGATAGTTTTTATACTGTTATGAGTGGAACAAGCGTTGCAACCCCAATGATAGCAGGGGTTTGTTGTTTAATATTGTCAAAATACCCACAATTAAGTCCAGACCAATTAAAAATACGTTTACTTAGAAATTGTAAACAGATAACAAATAATAAAAATTTTGAAGGTTTTGGGTTGCCGAGCTTTGAAAAGTTTTTTATTTATTAAGGTATTATGTAAAAATTTGTTTTAAAAGGCAAAAATATATTTTGCATAGTAGTTATAAAGAGATTTTTTAGGTTAAAATCTCTTTTATTTTTATGCCAAAAATATTAATAAATAATAAATTTATGCTAATTTAATTTGACAATAAAATTTATTAAAAGGTATAATTACAAGGTAGAAAAATATTTAATTTTGGTGGTTTTATCTTATGGCAAAAAAACATTTAGCCATTTTAGATTTTGGTAGCGAAAAAATCACCGTTTTAGTAGGTTCTCGTGATGTTAATAAATCAATAAACATTAAGGGTATTGGTGAAGAAAATTATGAGGGCTTTATGGACGGAGAGTTTATCGAGCCAAAAAATTTAGAAAGGGCTGTTGGCGAAGCAATTAAAAAAGCAGAAAGAAATAGTAATACTCAAATAACCGAACTATGTGTAGGTGTTCCAACTGAATTTTGCTATTGTTTGTGCAAAAATGTTAGTCAAAACTTTATAAAGCCAAAAAAAATTACCAAGAAAGATATTGAAAATATTTATAACAGTTTTAAAGAGTTTAAAGAAATTAAAACTCACCAAGTTATAAATAAAGATTGTGTTTACTTTGTTTTGGGTGAAAACAACAAAGTTAGCAACCCAATAGGTCAAGTAGACTCAAAAATAACAGCTTGTTTATCATATATTTTAGTAGAAAATTCTTTTTTCAATATTGTAAACAAAGCCTTAATGAGAAACAATATTACAAAAGTTAGATATGTTTCTTCTACATACGCACAATCATTATATTTGTTTGATGAAGAACAACGCGACAGATATGTTTTATTAGTTGATTGTGGTTACATTACAACATCAGTTTCATTAACTCGTGGCAGAGGGTTACTTAATTTATCAAGTTTTTCACTTGGTGGTGGGTATATTAGCGCAGACCTTTCAAAACTTTTAAAAATACCTTTTGCTAGTGCCGAAAACTTAAATAAAAAAATTATTTTAAGTATTGAACCAAACGAAAATGATGTTTACGACCTTTTTGTTAATGGGTCAGTTATTCCAGTTTCTATGAGACTTGCAAACGCAATTGTTGAAAGTAGAATTGGAACTATTGCTCAAGGCATTCAAAAATGTTTTAGTTCTTGGCAATATAATTTTCCAGATTTTATACCAATTTATTTAACTGGTGGTGGTTTATCTTTTATGAAAGGTGCAAAAGATTTACTTGCTAGACTTTTAAATAAAAATGTTGAAATCGTTTCAATGCCTTATTCACAACTTAATAAAACAAATTATTCATCATCTATGGCAGTTTTAAATTACGCCTTAGAACAAGAATTTTAATTAAAAAAGTTTAAAATTATACAAAGAGATTTTTAGGAGGATTTTTATGTATAGTGCAAATAGTATAAGTCAAATCGCAAATATTAAAGTTATTGGTGTTGGCGGTGGCGGTAACAACGCTGTTAACCGTATGGTTGCTGCAAACATTACAAGCGCAGAGTTTGTTGCAATTAACACTGATAAACAAGCATTGCTTATGAGCAAAGCAACACACCGTATTCAAATTGGTGAAAAACTTACTCGTGGTTTAGGTGCAGGTGCTGACCCAGAAGTTGGTCAAAAAGCTGCTGAAGAAAGCAAAGCTGTTATAACCGAAGTATTAAAAGGTTGTGACTTAGTTTTCATTACTGCTGGTATGGGTGGTGGTACAGGTACTGGTGCTGCACCTGTTGTTGCTCAAATTGCAAAAGAATTAGATATTTTAACTATTGCAGTAGTAACAAAACCTTTCAATTTTGAAGGCAGAAAGAGAATGGAAAACGCAGAAAAAGGTATTGCTAATTTGAAAAAATTTGTTGATACTTTAGTTGTTATTCCTAACGATAAACTTTTAAAAATTGTACCAAAGGGAACTCCTATTGTAGAAGCTTTCCGTTGCGCTGACGATGTTTTAAGACAAGGTATTCAAGGTATTTCAGACCTTATTGTTACACCAAGTTTAATTAACCTTGACTTTGCTGACGTTAAAGCAATTATGAAAGATAAAGGTCTTGCTCATATGGGTATTGGCCATGGTAAAGGCGAAAACAAAACTATCGAAGCTGTTAGACAAGCTGTTCAAAGCCCATTGCTTGAAACAACTATTGAAGGTGCAACAGGTATTCTTCTTAATGTTAAAGGTGGTATGGATTTACCTATTAACGAAGTTGACGAAGCTGCAGCTCTTGTAAAAGAAGTTGTTGATCCATCTTGCAACATCATCTTTGGTGCTGGTATTGATGAATCACTTAGCGAAGAAGTTGAAATTACTGTTATTGCAACAGGTTTTAACCAAAAATTAAAAAATCAAAAAGAAGATGACAGTTTTAATTTGCCAAAAGTAACTCTTAGTGGTTTAGAAAAACCAGAAGTTAAAGTTGAACCTGAAATTGAACCAAAACAAGAACAAGTTACAACTGAAAATGCAAAACCAGGTTTAACATCAGTAGTTAAAATTGATGCAAAAAGACCTGCTTGGTTAGATGATTTAAGAAACAAAAGATAATTTGTAAAATTATATCAACCAAAAACAAAACCGATAAAAATTTATAAAAAAGTGACTGGTAAAACAAAACCAGTCATTTTTTTTTATTTTTAGTAATTTTTTATAATTGATAAATAATACTTAACTTAATAAAATTTTAATATGAATGTATATATAGAAGATGCAATTTTTGATAACTTAATAATTAATTTTGTTTTGTTGTCGTTAACTCTTTTTAGTTTAAGGCAAAAAATTAAAGTTTTTAAAGTGTTTTTTTCATCACTATTTGGTTGTTTTGTCGCAGTTCTTTTAACTTTTTTTAATTTTACATATTTTTTACAAGTTTTAATTAAAGTTTTAACTGGTTTAATTATGTGTTTATTTGTTACTAAAAAATTTAATTTTGCAAATGTATTACTTACTTTTATTGTTTTTTTATCTTTTACTTTTTTATTTGGGGGATTCTACTTTTTTATAATTTATTTATTTAATGGTCAAATGATTAATTTTCAAACATTAAACTATAATTTTCCAGTAAATTTAAAATTAATTTTTGTTCTACTTGGTCTGTATGTTTTCTTTTTAATTAAAGCGATTCAAGTTTTTTATAAAAAGCAAAAAATCGAAAATTTTTATTACAATTTAGTTGTTTTTTATAACAATAAAAAATTTAAATTGAAAGCATATTTAGATAGTGGTAATTTACTTCAAGACACTCAAACTGGGTTGCCGATAATTGTAGTAAATTTTAATACATTTAATAAGTTTTTTTTAAATAAAATTTCGGTTTTAGATTTCTTAACAAACAAACTTAATCATAAAATAAAGGGAAAGTATATAAAAGTAAATAGTGTTATGTCTAATTCAAAAATGTTTATTTTTGAACCTACAAGTGTTTATTTAAAAGAAAAAAATGGACAAGATAAAAAATTAAATGTTTTAATAGGGGTTGCTTCATCAAATTTCAGTAGTAATTTTGAAGTTTTGTTGAACCCACTTGCAATATAAAAAGGAGATTGACTTATGCAAAAAACATTAAAAGAAAAATTAATTAGTTTATTTAAAAGAATTTTTTTTAAAAACAATTTAGAAATTGAAGAAAAATTAATAGCATATGTTTGTGGTGGCGAAGCCTTGCCTTTAGCGTTAACACAAGAAGAAGAGTTGGAATTAATAAATAGATTAGCTAACAAAGATGAAAATGCAAAAAACTTATTAATTGAACATAATTTAAGATTAGTAGTTTATATTGCCAAAAAATTTGATAACACAGGTACAGACCTTGAAGATTTAATTTCGGTTGGAGCAATTGGTCTTGTTAAAGCAGTACAATCGTTTAATGTTGAAAAGAATATTAAACTTGCAACATATGCCTCAAGATGTATTGAAAATGAAATTTTAATGCATATAAGAAAAAAATCTAAACAAACTGGAGAAGTAAGTTTAGATGAGCCTTTAAACTATGATAAAGATGGTAACGAACTTTTACTATCTGACATTTTAGTTTATGAAGGAGATAGCATTAATAAAGAAATGGAAAAATCCAGTGAAAAACAAATTTTATGGGAAGCGATTAAAAAGTTAAATATGAGAGAGCAACAAATTATGGAACTTAGGTTTGGTTTAACTGGGCAAGAAGAAAGCACTCAAAAAGAAGTTGCTGATATGCTAGGTATTTCACAAAGTTATATTTCAAGAATTGAAAAGAAAATTTTATCAAGACTAAAAAAAGATTTAGCAAAAACAAATATCAACTAACATTTTAAAAACTTTAATCAAAATTTCTTTTTATTTCTTCAAGAGCATTTTTTTCAAGCCTACTTACTTGGGCTTGAGATATTCCTACTTGGTCACTAATTTCTACTTGTGTTTTTCCTAAAAAATATCTTAACCATAAAATTTCTTTTTCACGTGAATTAAGTTTTGATAAGGCTTCTTTAAGTGCAATGTGTTCAATAAATTGTTCGTTACTATTTTTTATATCTTTAATTTGATCCATTACCATAACGGCTTCGTTGTTATCGTTATATACTGGTTCGTACAATGAAACAGGCTCTGAAATGGCGTCAAGGGCGTTTAAAACTTCTTTTGCTTCTAATCCGGCTTCTTGTGCTATCTCATCTATGTTGGGGTCGTAGGGCTTATTTTCTGCTAGTTTATCTCGTGCTTGTAAGGCCTTATAGGCTATGTCTCTTAAGTTTCGACTTACTCTTACACTAGAGTTATCTCGCAAATATCTTCTAATTTCACCTATAATCATTGGTACTGCATAAGTAGAAAATTTAACATTAAAGTTTTCATCAAAATTTTCCATCGCTTTAATTAATCCTACACAGCCAACTTGAAATATGTCGTCAACATTATTTTTATTTATTGTAAATCTTTGTACAACGCTTAACACTAATCGCATGTTAGAAAATATAAAAAGTTGGCGAGCTTCTTTATCTCCATTTTTTTGCCTTTTCATAAGTTCGGCAATTTCTTTTGCTTTCAATTTTGGTAGTGTTGAAGTGTTTATCCCACAAATATCTACTTTGTTTGCCATTATGTTAAACCCTTTTAATAATTTAATCAAAAATAGGTTTTCCTAATAAAGTAAAAACTATTCACAATTACAAAACAAAGAAAACATCAATTTTAAAGTTTTTGTTTTATTTTGACATTTTTTATCATAAAAATATAAAAAGTAATTTATTAGGGGGAAATTTTTTTTTAATGGAAACTTCTTTTACCGAACTTAGAAATAAAGAAGTAATAAATGTGTTAACAGGTAAGTTGTTAGGTAATGTTTGCGATATAGTTGTAGATTTTAAAAAGAATATAATTCTTGGTTTGGTTGTGCCTGGTTCAAAATCATTTTTTAATTTTTTTAAACCGTGTCACGAAATTTATATTCCGTACTGTCAAATATGTAAAATTGGTGAAGATGTAATTTTGGTTGAAGTGGTAGAAACCTGCCAAAAAAAGAAGAAAGATCAAGTTAAAGTTTTTGATATGGGCGAAAGTGACCCTAACGAAAAAACAGAAGAAAAATTAGTTTCTATCAATTCAAAACAAAGTCCTTTTTAAATAAAAATAAACTTGAAATAAATTGTAAAAATAATTATCCTTTAATTCAATTTGATTGAAAAATATTTTAAAAAATGTTATAATTTGCTGTATAAAAATGGAGAAATATTATGAAATGTATTTTTTGTGGTTTTAATGACAGCAAAGTTATAGATTCAAGATTAAATGATGATACAAATTCAATTAGAAGACGTAGAGAATGTTTAAAATGTGGTAAAAGATTTACAACTTATGAAATGGTTGAAAGTACACCAATTTTAGTTATAAAAAATGATGGTTCAAGACAATCTTTTGACCCACAAAAAATTAAACGTGGTATTATAAAAGCTTGTGAAAAAAGACCAGTAAGTATGATTCAAATTGATGAACTTATTAGTGATATTGAAAAACAAATTTCAAATTCACTTGTTCAAGAAGTAAAATCTTCAAAAATTGGCGAAATGGTTATGGATAGACTTAAAGCTTTAGACGAAATTTCTTATGTTAGATTTGCTGCTGTGTACAGAAAGTTTAAAGATATTACAACTTTCATTAAGTTTTTAAACGACGTTAACTAAAAAAAATAAAATCAGGAGATTTTTTAACAAAAACTTTTCCTGATTTTTTTAATGGCTTAATTTATGTATATATAATAAATATAATTTATGGTAATAATAATTTATTGATAAATATTTTGCTTTGTGTTAGAATTGTTTTGTAAAAAGGAAAAATGCAAATGAGACCATTAGTAGCTGTTGTAGGTAGGCCAAATGTTGGCAAAAGCACATTTTTTAATAAAATTTGTGGCAGAAGAATAAGTATTGTTGATGATTTAGCGGGTGTAACCCGTGATAGAATTTATGGCGACGCCGAGTGGTGTGGTCATTATTTTACATTGGTTGATACTGGTGGTTTAGATTTTGAAGAACAAGGCGAAATGCAAAAAAATATTTTTGCCCAAGCACAAATAGCAATTGATTTGGCTGACGTAATTTTATTTTTTGTTGATGGTAAAGAAGGTCTTACAAATAGCGATAGACAAGTTGCAGACTTTTTAAGAAAATGTAAAAAAGATGTAATTTTGGTTGTTAACAAACTCGATAACTTTGAAGTGGAAAATTCTTACGATTTTTATTCACTTGGTATTAAAAGGCTTTTTCCAATTTCTGCAGAACAAATGAAAGGTTTAGGCGACCTTTTAGATGAAGTTGTTAATTGCTTAAAACATAATGCTGATTTAACAAAAGAACCAACTGATGCAATTAAAATTGCTATTGTTGGTAAACCTAATGCAGGTAAAAGCAGTTTAACTAATAAACTTTTAGGCGAAGAAAGATTAGTTGTAAGTTCGGTAGCAGGAACAACAAGAGATGCTATTGATACACCTTTTAGATATAACGGCAAAGATTATGTTTTAATTGATACTGCTGGTATGAGAAAGAAAAGCGTAATTGAAGATTCAAGTATCGAACGTTATAGCGTTTTAAGGTCAATTGAAGCAATTAAAAGAGCAGATGTTGTTTTAGTTGTTATTGATATAGATAATGGTATTACTGAACAAGATATTAAAGTAGCTAGTTTTGTTCACGAACAAAAAAAGCCAAGTATTATTGTTTTAAATAAGTGGGATTTAGTTGAAAAAGACGATAAAACAATAAATAAATATACCGATAAACTTAAAGAAGAATTAAAGTTTATGGATTATTTTCAACCACTTTATATCTCAGCTTTAACTGGACAAAGAACTAACAAAATTATGCCACTTGTTGAAACTGTATACGAAAATGCATCAAAAAGAGTTAAAACTGGTGTTTTAAATGAAATTATTCAAAATGCAATTAATTTAAAACAACCACCAAGCAAAAACGGACAAAGATTAAAAATATATTATGCAACTCAAGCAAGTACAAATCCACCTAACTTTGTTATTTTTGTAAACGAAAAAGATAATATGCATTTTTCTTATTTAAGATATTTAGAAAATACTATTAGAAAATCTGTAGACTTTCAAGGAACTCCAATTCAAATTACAATAAAAAATCGTTCAGAAAAGGATGAATAAAATTTATGGAATGGTGGAAGTTTTTAATTTTAATTGTAGGTTCATACCTAATTGGAAATATCTTTTTTGCAAGAATTATTAGTAGGGCAAGACATTATGATATTTCAAAATCAGGTAGTGGTAACCCAGGTACTATGAATATGTTAAGAAACCTAGGTTTAGTAGCTGGTTTAATGACCTTGGTTTGTGATATGTTAAAAGGCGTTATTCCTGCGCTTGCAGGTTACTATCTTTTTGGTGGCGAAGCTGCTGGTATTAATGCATATATAGGTATGTTTACTGGTGGTCTTTCAGCCCTTATTGGCAATATTTTCCCTGTTTTTTATAATTTTAAAGGTGGAAAAGGTGCTGCTGTTGTTTATGGTATTTATTTTGCCGTTCAACCAATTATGGGTTTAATTATTTTTGTCTGTGGTATTATTTACTTGCTCATTTTTGATTATGCTTCACTTTTATCATTTTTAATGATTACAGCTTTTACAATTTATGAAGGTTATGACTTAGGTATTAAAACAGGTGGAAACATTGTTATAAGTTGCTTATTGTTTGCTATTTTCTTGCTTGTTTTTTACGCACACAGAAAAAATATCTTTAGACTTCTTGTTGGTAAGGAAAATGGTGTTAACTTTAGGGGTAAAATCGCTGAACTTAAAAATAAAAAAATGAATAAAGCTAAAAAAGAAGAAGAAAAATTAAAAGAAATTGGCTAAAACAAAATAAATAAAATAAAAATAAGTCTGTTATTTTTCAGGCTTATTTTTTTTGTCAATATTTATCATATTAAAAAGTTATAAAGCATATCTTTTATTATATAGTTTTGTAAAGGGAGAATTAAACAATGAATTCTTATAAAATATATGAAGATATTGCTATGCGAACTAACGGCGATATTTATTTAGGTGTAGTTGGTCCAGTTAGGTGTGGTAAATCTACATTCATTACAAATTTTATAAATAAAATGGTTTTGCCAAATATTGAAGATGATTTTGATAAAACCAGAACTATTGACGAGTTACCACAAAGTGCTGACGGAAAAACAATTATGACAACTCAACCAAAGTTTGTACCAAAAGAAGCAGTTAAAATTACAGTTAGTGATAATGTAAGTTTAAAAATTAGGTTAGTAGATTGTGTAGGTTATGCTGTAACGGGCGCAGAAGGAATGAGCGAAAATAATAAACCTAGACTTGTAAAAACACCTTGGAATAATAATCCTATTCCATTTGAGCAAGCAGCTGAAATAGGTACAAAAAAGGTTATAACAGATCACTCAACAATAGCAGTTGTTATGACAACCGATGGTAGTTTTGGTGAGCTTGAAAGAAGTAGTTTTGTTGAAGCAGAACAAAAAACGGTTGAAGAGTTAAAACTTAGTAAAAAACCTTTTGTTATTGTTTTAAATACAACTCTTCCTGAGAGTGAAATAACATACAATTTATGCGAATCTTTACAAAAAAAGTATTCTGTGCCGGTTATTCCAGTTGATGTATTAAATATTACAGAAGAAAATATAGATGTGATTTTTCAAAATATTTTGCAAGAGTTTCCATTATATTCTTTAAGAATTAAAATGCCACAATGGTTGCAAGCGCTTCCTTATGATGATGAAATTATTGCTGAAATTATAACAGAAGGTAAAAATGCTATTAATAACGCAAATAAAATAGGCGAATTGCAAAAAACACTTAATTTATTTGCTGATAGTGAAAATTTTGAGCAAATTAGTCTAGATAATGTTAATATGGGTGAAGGTATTGTATATTTTGATGTAAAACCTAAAAGCGACCTGTTTTATAGAGTTTTGTCAAAACAATGTGGCCAAGAAATTAAAAGTGATTTTCAGTTGGTTTCATTTTTAAAACAACTTGCTTATGCTAAAGTTGAGTATGATAAAATTAAAGAAGCATTAAATCAAGTAGAAGAAACAGGCTATGGTGTTGTAAGTCCAAAAATGGACGAAATGCGACTGGAAGAACCAGAAGTTGTAAAGCAAGGTTCAAGGTATGGTGTAAGATTAAAAGCAAGTGCACCTAGTTTGCACATTATGAAAGTTGATGTTCAAACAGAAATTAGCCCAATTGTAGGTACTGAGCAACAAGGCGAAGATTTAGTTAAATATTTATTAAAAGAGTTTGAAAATAATCCACAAAGTTTATGGGAAACAAATATGTTTGGTAAAAGTTTGCATAGTTTAGTTAATGAAGGGTTAAACAATAAAATTGTTCAAATGCCACTTGAAGCTCAAAAGAAAATGCGAAAAACTTTAGGAAGAATTGTTAACGAAGGTAAAGGCGGGATTATTTGCATTTTACTATAAAATTTTAATATATAATTAAAAAATATAATAAAAAAAAGAAGGAAAGTGTTTGATTTACTTTCTTTCTTTTTTTAGGTAAAACTATTTAAAATATTTTAAAAATTGATTATAACTTAAAATTATCTGTTATCATCTCCCCAAAGAGAAATTCTTCCTCTATGCATTATTGGAGAAATTAATAGCCAAATAGCGCTTAAACCAACAAGTATATATATAATTGATGAAAAAACATTAATTCCAAAAATAGATGAAACTAAATTCCAACCAGAAACACCTATTAAAAACCAGTTTAAGCCTCCAATTAAAAGTATAATCCAAGCTATGCAATTAGCAACTCTCATTGTTTTTACCCCCTTTCAACAATAGTATTAGAAGTAAAAATAAAATTATTCTTAATTGTTAAAATTTTAAAACTAAAATATAAATATTGAATTGTATGATTTTTTATGATTGACTCAAAACTTTAAACAAAATATAATTTATGTAAAGATAAGGAGTTTTTAATGAAAAAAGACAATAAAAACTTACAAAATGAAAAAGAAAAGATGTTTCCAGAAGAGATGAAAGTCTTTATACAAAAAGATGGGAAAATGTTTCCTTTACCATTAACAATGGGACAGTTAAGAAATTATTTAAACTTTTTAGAAGAAAAAGAAGAAAATTTGATAAAGGATAAATAAAAGATTAAATAATATAATTAAAAATAAAAAAACCACCTAATTATAGGTGGTTTTCTTTTTTTTTATGGGGTGAAAGATGGGACTCGAACCCACGGCCTCCAGAGCCACAATCTGGCGCTCTAGCCAACTGAGCTACGATCACCATAAAAGGGGGTTTTGGTTAAAGGAGTTTTACAAAAAAACTCCTAAAAACAAAAATGGTGTTCCAGGAGGGATTCGAACCCCCGACACCCGCCTTAGAAGGGCGGTGCTCTATCCAACTGAGCTACTGAAACATATTAAAAATTTATCTTTTGTATTTTGCCAAACTTATCTTTAGTAAATTTGGAGCGGGTGAAGGGAATCGGACCCTCGCAGCCAGCTTGGAAGGCTGGAGCTCTACCACTGAGCTACACCCGCATAAGTTGTTGCACAATGGGTAATAACATCTGGTTATTTACCAATGCTTTTAAACTTTAACACAAATAACAATTAATGTCAATTATTTATTTTTAAAAAAATAAAAATATTAAAAAACTTTTATAAATCTTTAACTAAAAATTTTTTATTTGTTTTATATAAATTACATATAATTAGTTTTTAATTGATATGTTGTAAAAACTAGATGTTTCTTTTGTCAAGTCACATTTTTATATTAATTGATAAACATTAAAAAAAGTTAATAATAAAAAAAATATTGATTTTAAATTTTTGTTATGTTATTATTCAGTCATAAAGGAGTAAAAAATTATGAAAACTTTTAAACCTATGCAACTTGATAAAAGATTTTATAATGAGTCTAATTGTGTTTACGGCATTAGACTATCCTTTTGTATGCACTGTGAAACTATAAATTCAAGTCAAAATTATAAACTAAACGACCTACAAGGTAAATAAAAGTGAATAATTTATAATTAAATGAATTTTTTAGAGACGCTAGTGTATTAAACTAGTGTCTTTTTTTTAATTTTACAAGTGTTAAAACTACAACTTAATATATATATGATAATTTAACTTTATTTTAAATTTTACAGTTTTTTAACTGAAAGTATATAAAACAAAAAGTAAAAAAGGAGAAAACAATGAAGGTAATAGAAATAAATGATTTAAGAAAAGAATTTATAACAAAAAAGCGTGCTATAAAGAAAAATGGCAAAAAAGCACTATTTAAAAGAGATAAAGTTATTAAAAATGCTGTTGATGGAATTTCATTTAGCGTTGAAGAAGGCGAATCATTAGCCTTTATAGGACCTAACGGCGCAGGAAAATCAACAACAATTAAAATGCTTACAGGTATTTTATATCCAACCAGTGGCGAAGTTAATGTTTTAGGATTAAACCCTAGCAAAGAAAGGGTTAAATTATCATATCAAATAGGTTCTGTTTTTGGTCAAAAAGAGCAATTATGGGTACACTTATCAGCCTATGAAAACTTTAAATTCTTTGGTTCAATATATGATATTAAAAAAGAAGAATTAGAAAAAAGAATTGAAGAACTTGCAGAAATTTTTGCTATTAAAGATTTTATGCATCAACCAGTTAAAAGTTTAAGCTTAGGTCAAAGGATGAAGTGTGAAATGGTTGCAAGTTTATTGCATAAACCAAAAATGTTATTCTTTGACGAACCAACAATAGGTTTAGACCCAATAGCAAAAGAAACTTTACGTAAGTTAATTAAGAAAATTAACAAAGAATTGGGAACAACAATATTTTTTACTTCTCACGACGTAGGCGATATTGAAGAAGTTTGTAAACGTGTAATTATAATCAATGACGGAAAAATTGTTTTAGATGATAGTATGAAAAACTTAAAATATCACTACTTAAACAAAAAGATTGTAGAAGTTAACTTAAAGAAAAATGTAAAATTAGAACAAAAAGACGGAATTAAAATTATAAAAGCAAAAGATACATTATATAAAATAGAAGTCGATATGAACAAAACAACAATGGACGAATTGTTAGGTTTGTTTAAAGCTGATGATTTGCAAGATATTTCAATTTCAAGCACACCATTAGAAGATATTATTAAAGATATTTACAGGGGTAAAGATGAATAAGTATTTAAGTATTTACAATACAAGTTTTAGACAAGAGAGCAAAACATTATCTAACTCTCTTACTTCTGTTATATCTTTTGTAGTTATAATTTATATATTTCAACAATTATGGCAATTTATTTATGGTGGCAGTGGTGTAGGTAATGTAATTAACGGCTACACAGTGCAAATGATGATTTGGTATATGATTATGGCAGAAGTTTTAATGTATGCTGTAAATGCTAGGGCTGTTACAAGAAGTTTTGGCAGTGATATCAAATCAGGTAAGATAGCTTACCAATTAAATAAACCTTATAACTATTATGCTTATCAAATTTCATCACAAATGGCTGCAATAGTTTGGAAGTTAATATTCTTGGTTCCTACAGGAATTATTATGGGGCTTGTATTATTAGGACCAATACAAAACTTTAGTATAACTTATGTTTTACCTTTAATAATTAGTTTATTATTGGCAACATTGTTAACTTGTATTATTTACGGAACCGTAGGCTTGTTATCTTTTTGGATAGAAGAAGCAACTCCTTTTACTTGGATAATACAAAAATTCCAAATGTTATTTGGATTATTCTTTCCACCAGAGTTTTTTCCAACTTGGCTTCAACCAATAATTAATTACAGTCCTGTGTATGCTATGATGAGTGGTCCTTGCAAACTTTTGGCAAATTTCAGTTGGGATTTGTTTTTAAATGTTACAGTATCTCAAGGCGTATACATAATTATATTTATAGTTTTAGGTTCAATGATTTATAAAATAGGAACAAAGAAGGTGAATATTCATGGGGGTTAAAAACAACTTAAAATTAATCTTTAGTTACTATAAATTAAATATGAAAAAAGAGTGGA